>LVAZ01000066.1 GCA_001603055.1 Victivallales bacterium Lenti_02 | reverse complement strand
GGCCCCGGTCGCCGCGCCGCCGGTGGTGGCGCCCGCCGCCGCGCCTGCGGCGAAGAAGCCCGACGAGGTCGGCCTGCCCGGCGCCGCCTTGCTGGCGGCCGTGCCTGCGGCCTTCCGCGGTCCGGCCTGGAGCGGGGAGTGCCCGGTTGCCGAATTCGTCTTCCCCCTGGCGGATCTTGTTCCGCAGCTTGCCCAGGGGCGGGTGGTGCTGCCGGTCGCCCGGCTGGCGGAGCAGGTGCCGGCCGGCTGGTTCGCCGACCTTGGGGCCAGTCTGGATGTCCCGCTTGAGCTGGTGGTCGCGGCGGTTCCCCCCGAAGCTCTGCAGGTTCGCGGCAAAGTGGACAAGGAAGCGGCGGCGGCGGCCCGGATGGGCAGCTTCTTCGCGCCGCGCATCGAGGCCCCCGCCATTCCCGTGCCGGTTGTCGTTGCCGAACCCGAACCCGCGCCGGTTCCCGCGCCGGTTGCGGCGGTTGCCGAACCTGCGCCCGAACCCGCGCCTATTGCCGAAGCCATTCCCGAGCCTGCGCCCGCCGTGGCGGAGGTGGCGGAAATCGAGGAGGAGATCGAGGAAGTCGAGGAGGAGCTCGAGGAAGTCGCCGAGGGCGAGGAGGAGACGGCCATTGTCCGGAATTGGGACGGCGTCGAGATTTCCCTGGAGCGCGCGCCCCGCGGGGTGGATGTGAACGAGGCGGACGTGGCGGAGCTGATGATGCTTCCCGGCGTGGGCGCCTCCCGCGCGGAGGCCATCGTGGAATGGCGCCAGGCCCACGGCCGCTTCGCCTCGATCTACGATCTGGCCGAGGTGCCGGGCATCGGGCCCTCGCTGTTCCGCCGCATGACCGGCTTCACCCTGAACTCGCTCTCCAGCCGGCACGAGCGTCTGGCCACCCTGCTTTCCCTGGAAGACACCAAGCGGCCGTTGCTGGCCCGGGTTGCGGAGGCGCTGATGAAGCAGGTCGGGGCGGAAGGCTGTGTGCTGACCGACCGCCAGGGACTCTCGCTGGGCAAGGTCGGCAGCATGGTGGAGGAGGGCGGGCGCTACGCGGCCCTGGGCTCGCGCTACTTCCTCAAGACCAAACGCCACCTCCAGCAGTTCGTGGGGCAGGATGCCGACTGTCTGATCGTGCCCGGATGCAATCCCCCCCTGCTTCTGCTCTGCGCCGAGGACATGGTGACGGTGATGGCCCTGAAGTCCAGCCACGTTTCGGCGCGGCGGCTTGGCCAGGCACGCAAAGCGATGGGCGAAATCGCCTGGTTGCTCGGATGTCGGGCAGTCGTGCTGAAGTACTGACGTCCGAATTCCGGCCAGGAGATACCGAATGGGCGAGAAAAGCGCAGCTCAGACCAGTTTCAACCGTTGGCATTGGACGGATCAGGACAACGGGCAACTGGCGGCCAAATTCAAGGCGGCTCTCTGGGATAGCCTCAAGGATCTGCTGGTTCCGAACGCCGCCGGCCTGATTCCGCCCGAGGAACTGGGCGAGCAGGTTCAAGATTTGGACAACGCGGCGACGCACCTGGACGAATGCGCGGCGAACTGCCATGTGGCGGCCAAGGCGCTGCGGAATCTCTGGGGGATCGACGGGGGGGAAAAGGCGGTGGTCGCGGACGTGGCCAACCGGCTCGCCGGCTCGGTCGGCAAACCGGTGATTCTGGCGCGCACGACCATCGAGGAACTGCGGGGCTGCGTGCTGAATCTGGCCCAGGTGGACGGCGCGAACGCCATCATCCAGCATGAAAACGACTACTGGGGCACCCCGGCCGACCGGCTGGTGGTGCTGCCCACGGCGGCGGAGGAGGAGGCCCTGGCGGCCAAGAAGCCCGCCGCCGAAGAGCCGGCCAAGCCGTCGCCGCGGGTGGCGGAATTCCTCGAACGCCTGGAGGCGGGCCTGCAACCCCCTATTCTGATCTATTCGGGCAACACCCCGGACATGGTGCGGCTGGACATCTGCGGCGAGCGGGGCGGGGAACTGGTGTCCCTGAAAACCCTCCCGCCGGAATTGAAGAAGCGGCTGGCCGAAGCCCGCCGCCACACCTCCGAGCTGGTTCTGGCCACCAAGCCGAGACTCGAGAACGATTTCTACTTCCGCCTCGGCAAGGGCGAGCTGAGCAACGTCCTGCAGTTCCTCACCATGATGAACCGCACCGGCGTGCTCGATACCGATTACCACCAGGGGGACGAGAAGGGGCACGGCTGCGTCTACGTGACCGGGACGCGGGTGTTCCATGTGGAGTACGGCAACTTCGACGGGGTGCGCGCCCTGGCCGAGATGCTGACTCTGGACGAGATCGAGGCCACCTTCCGGGACGGGGTGACCGCCACCTTCCAGACCATCAAAAGCTCGACCGACCAGCTCCTCATCGAAGCCGCCATCCAGGCGGACGAGCTGATGAGCCAGCGCCGCCGGGGCGAGTGACCCGCCCGGCGCGGACGTGCTTTCCGGGGTAACTTGCCGCCGGTCGCGAAGAGAAAGGCATCGTCGTGCCGATAAGCTGGAACGAAATCAGGCAGAATGCCATCGCCTTCTCGAAGGAATGGGCCAAGGCCACCAGCGAGGCGGCGGAGGCGAAATCGTTCTGGGACGAGTTCTTCGCCGTGTTCGGCCTGCGCCGCCGCACGGTCGCGACCTTCGAGGAACCGGTCAAGAAGCTCAGCGGGCAGTATGGGTTCATTGATCTGTTCTGGCGCGGCAAACTGCTGGTCGAGCACAAATCCTTCGGCAAACCCCTCGACCGCGCCGAGTCGCAGGCGTTCAGCTATCTCCAGGACTTGGCCAGCGCCGGGAGGCACGAGGAAGTCCCGCGCTATGTGATCGTTTCGGACTTCGCCCGCATTGCCCTGCACGATCTGGAGCCCGAACCGACCGGCCAGGCGCAGGTCGGCGATGGCCCCCGGGTTCACACCATCGAGTTCCCGCTTTGCGAACTGCACCGCCACATCCATGCCTTCGCCTTCATCCCCGGCTACCGCCAGCAGAACTTCGACCAGGAGGACCCCGCCAACCTCCGGGCGGCCGCCATCATGGGCGATCTGCACGACACCATCGCCGCCTGCGGCTACACCGGCCATGCCCTCGAACGCTTTCTGGTGCGCATTCTCTTCTGTCTCTTCGCCGAGGACACCGGCATCTTCGAGCCCAACAGTTTCACTGAGGCGATCGAGGACCAGACCAGCCCCGACGGGGCCGACCTCGGCCTGCATCTGGCCCGCTTCTTCCAGGTGCTAAATACCCCCCCCGAGAAGCGGCAGTCCAACCTCAACGAGCTGCTGGCCCGGCTACCCTATGTCAACGGCGGCCTGTTCGCCGAATCGCTGCCCTTGGCGGAGTTGAACCGCGACATCCGCGACGCCGTGCTCCGCTGCACGTCCTTCGACTGGTCGCGCATCTCGCCCGCCGTTTTCGGCTCCCTCTTCCAGTCGGTCATGGAACCCGGGGCCCGCCGGCAGGTTGGTGCCCATTACACCTCCGAGCGCGACATCATGAAGATTGTCCGCTCCCTCTTCCTCGACGACCTGCGCGCCGAGTTCGAGCGGTGCCGGACCGTCAAGCCGCGCCTGCGCCAGTTCCTCGAGAAGATTGCCGGGCTGCGGTTTTTCGACCCCGCCTGCGGCTGCGGCAACTTCCTGGTCATCGCCTATCGCGAACTGCGCCTGCTGGAAATGGAGGTGCTCGAGGAACTGCACGGGCGCGCCCAGGGCATCACCGACATCGGTCTGCTGTCCCAGGTTGACGTGGACCAGTTCTACGGCATCGAGATCGAGGAGTTTCCGGCCCTCATCGCCGAGACGGCCATGTGGCTGATGGACCACCAGATGAATCTCCGGCTCTCGGAAATCTTCGGCCAGTACTTCGTGCGCCTCCCCCTCCGCAAATCCGCCAGCATCCGCCACGGCAACGCCCTCCGCCTCGATTGGGCGGCCGTCCTCCCCCCGGAGCGGTGCAGCTACATTCTCGGCAATCCGCCGTTCGTGGGCAAAGCCTTGCAGGACAGCGGCCAGAAGGCCGACATGGAACTGGTGTGGGGCGGCACCAGGGGAAGCGGCGTGCTGGACTACGTCACCTGCTGGTATCGCAAGGCCGCCGCCTACCTCCGCGACTCCTCGGTCACGGCGGGCTTTGTCTCCACCAACTCGATCACCCAGGGCGAGCAGGTCGGCATTCTTTGGCGGGCCTTGTTTGCCTGCGGCCTGAAAATCCACTTCGCCCACCGCACCTTCGCCTGGCAAAGCGAGGCGCGCGGCAAGGCCCATGTCCATGTCGTCATCATCGGCTTCGGCCAGGAAGACCGCCCCGCCAAGCGCCTCTACGAGTACAACGGCGACCAGACCACCGTGTGCGAGGTCCGCAACATCAGCCCCTATCTGGTCGAGGGGACGGACACGGTGGTCCTCAACCGTACCAAGCCCCTCTGTCCGGTGCCGGAAATTGTCTTTGGCAACATGCCCAACGACGGCGGGAATCTGTTGCTCTCCCCGGCGGAGAGGGAGCAGTTGCTTGCCGAGGAACCGGCGGCTTGTCAGTGGGTGCGGCCCTTTCTCGGGGCCGAGGAATTCATCAACGGCGGGGAACGCTGGTGTCTGTGGCTGGGGGACTGCCCGCCCGCCCAGCTTCGCGCCATGCCGAAGATTCTTGCCCGCGTCGAGGCCGTGCGCCGCCATCGCGAAGACAGCACCCGCGAAGCCACCCGGCGGCTGGCCGCCACCCCGACGCTCTTCGGAGAGATTCGGCAGCCTCGCACCGCATATCTAATGGTCCCCCGACACAGTTCGGAAAGACGGGCATTCATTCCGCTTGGCTATCTTGAGCCTTCGATCATTGTTGGTGACAGTTGCCTCATAGTCCCCGACGCCACTCTCTACCACTTCGGGGTGTTGACCTCGGCCATGCATATGGCCTGGGTGCGCCAGGTCTGTGGGAGGTTGAAATCCGATTTCCGCTATTCCAATAGCTTGGTGTACAACAACTATCCCTGGCCGGCCGCGCCGGCCGAGCCGCAGCGCGCCGCCGTGGCGGCCAAGGCGCAGGCCGTTCTCGAGGCCCGCGCCCAGTTCCCCGGCAGTTCCCTGGCCGACCTGTACGATCCCCTGACCATGCCCCCGGTCCTGGTCAAGGCCCATGCCGAACTCGACCGCGCCGTCGATCGATGCTATCGGTCCCAGCCCTTCGCCACCGACCGCCAGCGCGTCGAATATCTCTTCGCCTTCTACGAGACCCTCGCCGCCCCTCTGCTGCCCCCCGCCCCGGCGGGGAAACGGCGGAGGAGGTAGCAGGCGGGCTCACGGCACGTTCGGACTAGGCGTCAGTCGGTGTAGGGGGCGAGGGCCTTGACGGCGTCGCTCCAGCCCTTGGCGAGCAGGCCGACGTCGCTGCCGATGTTGATGAAGCGGTAGCCCTCTTCGAGCAACTGGGGCACGGTGGCGACGCTGCCCACGGTGCCGGCGAAGACGCCGTGCCGGCGGCAGGCGTCGGCCACCCGGCGGCGGGCGTCGGCCACGTCGGGATGGTCGTACTGGCCGGGGATGCCCAGGGCGTGGCTGTAGTCGCCGGGGCCGAAGAAGAGCATGTCGAGGCCGGGGACGGCCGCGATTTCCTCGAGTTCGGCCATGGGTTCGGGGTCCTCGATCTGGCAGATGACGAAGCGCTCGCGGTTGGCCTGGGCCATGTAGTCGGCGGGGGGGATCAGGCAGTAGGCCCCGTCGTTGTTGCCGCCGTCGACCGGGCGTCGGCCGAGGGGGTGGAATTTGGTGGTGCGGACCACGTCGCGGGCCTCGGCGGCGCTCATCAGGTGGGGGACCATGATGGCGGTGGCGTCGCCCTCGAGGGGGCGGATGTAGTCGGAGTAGGAGCCTTTGCCGACGCGGACGACGGTGTCCATGTCGTGGAGCTTGGCGGCGTTGATCTGGGCGAGCATGGGCATCCAGTCGCCGGGGACATGCTCGTTGCAGAGCCAGCAGCAGTCGAATCCGGCCAGGCCCATGATCTCGACGATGCGGGGGTCGCCGAAATTCGTCTTGGTGGAGAAGGCGGGCTGCCCGGCACGCAATTTGCGCAGCACACGACTCGGACGCAGTTGCATGGTTTCTTCCTCTCGATCGGAACGGGCTGGGATGCCGGAACTTGGATAGCATGGCAGGCCGGGGGCGGCGGGTCGGAACGGTTGTTCCTCCCGCCGCCGGTGCCGGCATGCCATGCTTCCGTTGGTTTTCGGGTTGGTTCTAGCGGTCCGCCTGCGGGATGTAGGCGGGGAGCTTCTGGCTGGCGAACACGGGTTTGAGACGGGCGAAGCGCTGGCGGCCGTCGATGACGGGGACGCTGGGCCAGTCCTCGCCGATGAGGGGGCGGGCGTAGGCGACGAACTCGTCGGAGACGTCGGTGCCGTCCTTGGTGATCCATTCCGCCGGGAAGGTCCGCTCGGAGTTGGCGACCAGTTCGAGGGGAGCCTTGTCGTAGCGGACCTCGTAGATGAGGCCGTCGTTGCGGAGGATGGTGGACATGAATCCGCCCTGGCCCTCGGCGCCGAGGAGGACGGCCTTCTGGCCGCAGCGGTAGGCCTCGTCGAGGTCCACGGTGGAGGCGTAGATGGCGGTGTCGCGCTGGTCGGTGCCGTAGGTCTGGCCGCGGGCGGCGCCCTTGGCGGGGATGCCGTGCTTGTTGAGGTAGCGGACGAGAACCTCCTGGACGGTGACGCCGCTGGCCCCGAAGTTGGGATGGCCGAAGCTGTCGAGGATCATGTCCTCGGCGCGCACGCCGCCTTCCTCGAGCACGTCGCAGCCTTCGCTGACGACGACGATGCAGCGGCCGCGCTCGCGGACCATGGCGTTGATCTTCTCGGCCATGGCGGCGAGGGTCAGCCCGGCCTCGGCGAGGAAGATGAGCAGGGGGAACTCGCGCTTCGGGTCGGCCAGGCGGGCGGCGGCGGGGATGTAGCCGATCTTGCGGCCCATCGCCTGGAGCACCAGCACCGGGTCGGCGGGGCAGGAGCCCCGGTTCTCCTCCTCGGCGTTCTGGACGAGGTTGGCCCAGTAGCGGGCCACCGAGCCGTAGCCGGGGGTGTGGTCGATGATCTTGCGCTCGCTGTCGCCGACGTCGTTGTCGATGGTCTTGGGCACGCCGATGCCGAGGCAGTCGAGGCCGCACTTCTGGGCGACCTGGGCCACCTTGTGGGCGGTGTCCATCGAGTCGTTGCCGCCGTTGTAGAGGAAGTAGCCGATGTTGTGGGCCTTGAGGACGGCGACGATGCGCTCGAAGTCCTCGGCCTGTTTGGATTTGACCTTGTAGCGGCAGGAGCCGATGGAGCCTGCGGCGGGGGTGTTGCGGAGGAGGGAGATTTCGTCCTCGTCCTGGGCGGAGAGGTCGAGCAGCTCTTCCTTGAGCACGCCCTCGATGCCGTGCCAGCCGGCGTAGACGGTGCCGATCTTGCCGGGGAAGCAGCGGGCGGCCTCGACCACGCCGCGGAGCGAGCTGTTGATGACCGGCGAGGGGCCGCCGGACTGGGCGATGAGGAGATTCTTTGCCATGCTGGTCGCTTCCTTCGCTGCCTAGACGCCGCTGAAGGCGGAGAAGCCGCCGTCGATGGCGACCACGGTGCCGGTGACGAAGCCCGCGCCCTGGTCGCTGCACAGCCAGAGGAGGGCGCCGAGGAGGTCTTCGGGGGCGCCGTACTTGCCCATGGGGGTGTGGGCGATGATGGTCTGGCCGCGCGGGGTCATGCCGCCGTCGGGAGTGGTGAGCAGGCCGCGGTTCTGGTCGGTGAGGAAGAAGCCGGGGGCGATGGCGTTGACCCGGATGCCCACCTTGCTCATGTGGACGGCGAGCCACTGGGTGAAGTTGCTCACCGCCGCCTTGGCGCCGCTGTAGGCGGGAATCTTGGTGAGGGGGGTGAAGGCGTTCATGCTCGAGATGTTCACCACCACGCCGGCGCCGCCCTTGGCCATGTCCTTGGTGAAGACCTGGGTGGGGAGCAGGGTGCCGATGAAGTTGAGGTTGAAGACGAACTCGATGCTCTTGGGGTCGAGGTCGTAGAAGCTCTTGAAGCCCTCGATGGTGTGCTCGATGTCCTCGGGGAGGAGGTACTCGCGGGAGGTGGTGCCGCGGGGGTGGTTGCCGCCCGCGCCGTTGATCAGGATGTCGATCGGCCCGAAGGTCGCCTTGATCCCGGCCAGGGCGGCTTCGAGGCTCTCCTTTTCGAGCACGTTGCAGGCGAAGCCTTCGGCCTGGAAGCCGTCGGCCTTGATGGCGTCGGCCACCGCGTCGGCGGCCTCTTTGCGGAGGTCGAGGACGGCGACGCGGGCGCCGCATTCGGCGAGGGCCTTGGCCATGCAGCCGCAAAGCACGCCGCCGCCACCGGTCACGGCGGCCACTTTGCCGCCCAGGTCGATCATGAAGGGAACTGCCACGGGTTGTCTCCTTGGTTGGTTGGGTCGGAAGCCAAAATCCGGCAACTTGGTAATATGGCAGTTCCGGGAATTAGTCAAGGCGGCGGGCGGAGTTCGGGAGGGTTGCAAAGGGCCTATTGACGGGCGATACTGATGGAATAGTATGGCATAGTATGCGTGTGGTGTTGTGCCGTCGCGGTGGGCGCAAGGCGCGGGCAGGCCGGGATGAAGGCGGCGGTTTCGCGCGGGACAGGCAGGCGGAAGCACGATGACTCAATTTGGGGAAACGAGGTTGGACAAGCTGCACCGCTGGTGCCTCGTGGGTGCGCTGGTGCTGGTGGCGGTTGTCGGCTCCCTGTTCACGGGCCGCTCGTGGCAGCAGGCCGAGACCTGGATGTACGAGGATTTGCTCGATCAGGCGCAGTTGATTGCCCGTTCGGTTCCCCTGGACGAATTCAAGACCCTCGCCGGCACGGCGGAGGATATGGATTTGCCCGCCTACCAGCGGCTCAAGAGCCAGTTCGCGGCCGTCAAGCTGCTCGATGAGCGCTGGCAATGGCTCTACCTCATGGGGCGCCGTCCCGATGGCACGGTGTTCTTCTACGTGGACTCCGAGGACGACAGCGAGGCGGATCCATCCCCGCCGGGGCAGGCGTATCCGGAGGCGACCCCGCTGCTGCACCGGATCTTCGACACGGGGGAGCCCAAGGTCGAGGGGCCGGCGACGGACCGCTGGGGAACCTGGCTCAGCCCGCTGGTGCCGATCCGCGATCCGCAGACCGGCGAGGTGCTGGCGGTGTTCGGGATCGACATCGCGGCCGGGCAGTGGCACCGCGAGGTGCTGCTGGCCGGGTTTCCCGCTCTCCTGGCGAGCCTGGTTCTGCTCGTTCTCCTGCTGCTGATGTTGGTGTTCTACCAGACGCTGGGTTCCCGCGTTGCCCATCTGCGCCGGATCGAGGTGGGTCTGGTGGTGGCGGTGGGGCTGGTGCTGACGCTGAGCGTCGTCTGGCGGTCCCAGTGGCAGGAGCGGCGTTACCGGCAGGAGCAGTTCTCCCGCCTGGCGACCATGTTCTCCGCCCGCGCGCTGGAGCTTTTCCACGATCTGCGCGACGGCGAGATCAGTGGTCTGGCCTCCCTGTTCCGCTCGTCCGACTGGGTGAGCGCCGAGGTGTTCGCCGAGTACACCGCCCATCTGCGGCGGAACCCCGCCGTCCGCTCGTGGAGCTGGGTGCCGGAGCTTCCGGGCGGCGAGCGCTCGCGCTTCGAGGAGGAGATGCGCGTTGCGGGCCAGGCCGGCTACGAGCTGTGGGAGCGGGACGGGGCGGCGTGGCGGCCGGCGGCGGCGCGGGAACTGCACTACCCGGTCGCCTACTATTCCTCCAGCGGGGACGAGCGGGGGATTCCGGGACTCGATCTGGCCTCGGACCCCTGCTGGCTGGAGGCGATAACGGAAGCCCAGCGCACGGGGCTGGTCACCGCCGCCAAGTCGCCTTTGGGGACGGACCATGCGCATCCGGGCGAGGCGATATCCATTCTCGCCCCCGTCTGGCTGGTTCCGGACGGTGCCGCCCGCAGGCAGCGCGGATTCGTGCAGGCCACGCTGGACACGGAGGGCATCATGCGGGTGGTGGCCAACTCGATGCCCGCGACCGAGGAAGGCCCCGTGGCTTTCGTGGAGCTGCTGGAACTGAACCCGGACCAGGCTGCGGTCCGGCTGGCCGCCGCCGGGAGCGTGCCTGGCCGCCGTTCCGGTTCCCCGCTCCATGTCCAGCCGGTGTTCGCCTTCGGCCGGACCTATGCGCTGAGGTTCTGTCCCGGCCCGGGATTCCAGGCTGCCAAGCGGGGGCCGGTGGTTCTGCTGGCCGTGTCGTTCGGGGGGGTGGTGACCATGATCGTCGGGATGCTGGTCGCTCTGCTCGGCCATCATCGCGCGTTTCTCGAGGAGGTGGTGGCGCGGCGGACGGCGGACTTGCAGGCCAGCGTCCGGCGTTTCAACCAGTTGGGCATCCACGGGCAGACCTACGTCTGGGAGACCGACGGGGCCGGGCTTTTCACCTACCTGAGCCAGAACGTGTCCGCCATACTGGGCTACCAGCCCGGGGAACTGGTGGGCCGGCTGCACTACTACGACCTCCATCCCGAGGCGGGGCGCGAGGAGTTCAAGGCCGCCACCCAGGCCGTCTTCGCGCGCCTCGATTCCTTCCGCGCGCTGGAGAACCGAATCCGGACCAAGGACGGGCGCATGATCTGGGTGGCGACGGACGGGCTGCCGATACTGGGCGCGGACGGGCGCCTGCTCGGCTACCGGGGCAGCGACCGGGACATCACCGAACAGTGGCTGGCCCGGGAGAAGGAGCGGTTCCGGCGGCGGTTCAACGAACTGCTCGCGCGGGTCGCCGCCGATTTCGTCGTGGCCTCCGACGCGGAGTTCGACCGGGTAGTCGAACAGGCCCTGGCCCGGCTGGGCGAGCTGTATGCCGCCGACCGCTGCTATCTTTTCCAGAATTCCGCCGAAGCGGGTTGTCTGGACAACACCCACGAATGGTGCGCGCCCGGCATTTCCGCCCAGAAGGAGAGGAATCAGCACATGTGCCCGGCGGACCTCCCCTGGCTGGCCAAACAGGTGCTGCTGGGGCGGCCGGTCCAGACTGCCGAGCTGGATGCGCTGCCCGAGGAGCATGCGGCGGAGCGGGAATATCTCCGCAGCCAGGAAGTCCAGTCGCTGCTCTGCGTGCCGCTGCGCGACAAGCGGGGGGGGTTGGTCGGCTTCCTGGGGCTGGACATGGTGCGCGGGATGCGGGACTGGTCCGGCGAGGAGGTCGCCATGCTCGAGGTGGTTGCCGGGATGGTGGCCGGGGCCATCGACCGGAACCAGACCCAGCGGGCGCTGGCGGCGAGCGAGAACGCCCTGCGCCTCGCCTCGGCCCGGCTGGACTTCATCCTCGAAGCCACCCGGACGAACATCGACATCATCGACCGGGACTACAACCTGCGCCATGTGGACCGCCGCTGGCAGCAGGTCTACGGCGATCCCGCCGGGCGCAAGTGCCATGAATATTTCATGGGCCTGGCGGAACCGTGCGAGGGCTGCACCGTCCGGCACGCGATCGACACCCGCCAGATACTGGTCAGCGAGCAGGTGCTGAGCCGGGAGGGGAACCGGGTCGTCGAGGTGCATTCCATCCCCTTCCAGGAAGCGGACGGGGAGTGGCTGGCGGCCGAATTCAACATCGACATCACCGAGCGCAAGCGGGCGGAGAACGCGCTCCAGGAAACCCTCGAACGCTACCGGCTGCTGGCCGACTACACGGATGACTTCGTGTCGATGAACACGGCCGCCGGGGTGCGGCTCTACGTCAGTCCCTCCTACTACCGCAAGACCGGCTGGAGCGAGGAGGAAATCCGGAGCGGGGACTGGCGGCAGCGGGTGCATCCGGACGACCTGGAAATGGTGGAGCGCCTGCATGCCGCCAACCTGGCGGGCGAGGCCACCCGCGGCGAATACCGCATCCGGTGCAGGGACGGCTCCTGGCTCTGGGTGGATTCCCGGTGCAAGCCGATCCCCGGCGGCGACGGGCGGACGGAGCGGATGCTGGTCTGGTCCCACGACATCACCGCGCGGAAGCAGGCGGAGTCGGACCGGGAGAAATTGCAGGAGCAGCTCGCCCAGGCGCAGAAGATGGAGTCGGTGGGGCGGCTGGCGGGCGGGGTGGCCCACGACTTCAACAACATGCTCCAGGCCATTCTTGGCTACACCGAGCTGGCTCTCGACCAGGTCGCGCCGGGGAGTCCCCTCGCCGCGGACCTCTCCGAGGTCCGCAAGGTGGGGGAG
>LVAZ01000521.1 GCA_001603055.1 Victivallales bacterium Lenti_02 | reverse complement strand
CCGAAGAAGGCTTTGGCCACGGTGTCGGCCGTGTACTCGTAGGTGCGCCCGTCGATGATGGTCAGATTGGGGGAGCTGCCGGCGTCGGGAATTCCCTTGCGCTCCATCATCTCGCGGCGGATGGTCACGGGACGCTCGACCACCAGGGGCGCAATCTGGCCGTGCAGAGCCTTTTTCACGGCTTCCGCCGTGCGTTCCTCGATCAGCCTATGGGCCACGGCGCGGGGCAGCAGGCGCGCGGCCTGGCAGTTCAGCCCCTGCTTCACCTGGCAGGTCACCACGCCGGGAATCCAGTCCTCCGCCTCGCGGCAGACATAGTCGTCGCCGCTGACCATGACCGTCGGCACGCTCAGCTCGCCCGCGATGGCCGCATCGAAGGCAAGTTCGCCCGCCGGACGGCCGTTCAGCCACATGTTCTGGATCGAGGCCGAGGAATAGGTGTGTTCGAGCAGCGCGCCCGGCGTTCCCGCCATGGCGTGGTAGCCGAGCAGAATCAGCGCGCCGCATTCCTCCAGCCCCACCATGCGCGTGGTGCCCGTCCCCCCCTGCACCACCTCGACCCGAGGATCGAGATCGGCCCACAGAAAATGGTCGCCGCTGCCGTGCCCGTCGCGGGCCAGCACCGCCTCCGCCCCGCCCGCGAAACAGCCGCGCACGCAGGCGTTCAACTCCTCCGTGTAGTAGCGCCGGGCCAGCCCGTAGTGCCGTCCGGTCGTCATCACGAACTCGCTGTTCGAGACGCCGCTGATGCCTTCCATATCGACGAAGATGTAGACCTTCATGGGATTTCCTCTTGGCGGGGGGGATAGACTGCCGAATATAGCACCAGAACTACCGGCAAGACATAAGGAAGACATCTTAGCACCGCCGTGCAAACCAAGCGCGTGGAGCGCGGCGGTCCTCCGCCGCACGGCGCGCAGCGCCGGGAGCACCCCGCCCAACCGTATAGGTGGGCATGGCGCGGGATGGGTGGCCGCGAGACGCGGCCGCTCCACACGAAAGGTTGGTATGAGGTCCGGCGCAGTCGAGATAGCACGGTTCATTCCGCCCGGCGGAAGGGGGCGGGATCGACGACGAAGGCGGCGGTCGCGGCGGCGGGGCCCTGTGGGGCGAAGGTGATGATATCCTCCCCGACGCGGACGGTCACGGGATCGAGCCCCTCGATGGCGGGAATCTCCTCCCCCGGACGGGCCGGATAGACCACCGCCAGGAAGGACCAGGACTCCACCGGGCGCGCGTTGCTCACCCAGAGACTGTGCCCGCACAGAATCTTGTCCTTGCGCAGGGCGCGGTAGTCCTCGCCGGTGAAGGGGTTCACATAGGCGTCCTCGCCCCGGCGGTCGTCCAGCACCAGTTCGCCGGCCCGGTGCAGATGCCGCAGGCGGACGCGCACGTCGCCCACCGCGTAGTCCACCGTGAAACTGGCCGGATCGAAACGGAACGGCTCCTCGGGCCGGATGTGGTAGAGCCAGGTGAAGGTGGCGGGCTGGGTGCAGCGCACCTCGTCGTAGATCACGAAGTACCGCCCCTTCACAAAGAGCAGGTGGCGCACGAACTGGCGCAGATGGGGCAACGCCCGTTCCGTGTACACCTTGTCGATGGGGAAACTCCAGCGGCGGAACTCGCCCGGCTCGCTCGGGTAGCAGTTGGTGGGGTCCATGACGACGTAGGTGTAGTCGGGCGCGGTGGCGAAGCCGACGATGCGGCCGTAGACGGGATGGCGCATGCCCCGGCTGGGCTGGGCCTGGCCGAGCCCGTCGATCAGCAGCGTGTTGTGGCTCATGGTGTGGAAGGGATAGGCATCCATGTTGGCCGAGCTGCCGCCGCCGTGGTTGAGCATCTGCCCGAAGGCATGGAGCTGGAACGAGCTGTCCGAATGGAAGGAGTGGCTGTGGCCACCGGACGGGCGGCACTGGACGATCATCCCGGCCCCCTGGCGGTAGGTTTCCGGGTCGCTGGGCGGGCCGGTCGCGGCCATGGCCCAGCCCGCGATCTCGAACAGCCGGGCCGTCTCCCGTTCCGGCTCGGGAACCGGTTCCGCGTAGCGGGCGGGCAGCAGCAGCTCGATCCATGCCCGCCACGGCGAGAACACCTCTCCGCCGTACTGCTGCCAGTTGTACAGGGGCTGCCCCTCGCCGGTCAGGAAGGCCAGCTTGCGGAAATTGGCCAGATGATTGCCACGCGAGGCGTTGCGCTGGTTCCCCCAGGCGTGGTGGTCCATGCCGATCGGGATGATGCGGGCCATCCAGTCGCCCAGATCGCGGTACACCGGATTGCGCCCGAAATGGGCCTCGGGCAGGGTCATGTCGAAGTACATGGTGGCGTTCATCAGCCACTTCATTTTGGACGAGCCGTAGCCCGCGCCCTCGTTCCAGCCCTGGTCCGGCCCGTAGCCGTTGGTCACGCCGGTCAGATAGTTCAGTATCAGATCGAACCAGCGTTTGCCCACCGGATCGTGCTCGTAGAGGACCAGCCCGCAGACCGCCGTGTCCATCGCCGCCTCGAAGGGATGGGAGCTAATCATGCCGGCCATGCCGCCGGTCACCCGCACCGGCGTGACCGGCTCCTCCTCGGGCGACGCCGTGCGGTACCAGCCGCTGACCTGGAGCTTGCGGGCCGGGCCGACGGTCACGGTCTGCCCCCAGGCTCCCCGTTCCGCCGCCGTGGCGCAGGCGATGCCGATCTGCGCCGCCTCCTCCGGCCCGCCGTCGGGCCGGTGGAAGACGCTGGCGGCGGTGCGGTAGGTGTTGGCCTGCCAACCGGCGGGACCATCCCCCGCGACCACAGCGAAATCGCCGTTGGCCAGCAGATTTCCCTTCCCGTCGGGCGCGATGCGCAAACGCGCGTAGGCCACTTCGCCGGCGGTGTAGTAGTTGAAGGGCTCAAAGCGGATGCGCTCGACCCCCTCGGGCACCTCGATCTCCCAGGTGAAGGGTTCCCAGCCCCGAGTCCGAGGCAGGGAGAGGCGCACGTCGCCGCCCCCCTCGCGCATCCAGGTGGTGCGGATCATGGCCCCGGAGGCGTGCCGCGAGCTGCCCCGCCCCCACGAGAAGTTGTTCATGATGTGATCCACCCGCCAGACCAGGCTGTCGATCATCGTCCGCCGCTGGGCCTCGGTCAAATCCTGATAGAGCCAGTCGAAGAGCAGGGCCAGGAACTCGTTGCCCTGGGTGGCGTCCTCGCTGCCGTCGCCGCCCAGCCCCTCGGGCGAGGCGCGGCCCCCCGGCGGATAGGAAGCCCAGGTCACCGCCCGCTCGACCACCCCCGCGTAGCGCGCGTCCTCGGTCAGCCGCCAGACGAAGGCGACCGTGGCCAAGTCCCCCGCGATGGCGTGGAACTCCTGCCGGGGCTCCTTCTCCCGGTCGCTCTGCGGGAAATCGTTCCACCACGGCTTTCCCAGCACCGCGTCCGCCTGGCGGACCAGCCGGGCCAGGGCGGCCTGCGAGGAGGGATGGGTGCGGGCCAGCTCGCGGACCTGCGGCAGGGTCTCGGCGGTGAACAGCACCCGCGGATGGCCCATCGCCGCCAGGGGCGGCTGGGCCAGAGCGCTCCGGTCCCAGGCCACCGCGTCGGCCGCGATCCGGAACCTGCGCACCGCGCTCCATGTCTCGTCCGCCGTCCCCACGTCGTACCCCACCCGCCAGTACCAGGTCCGCCCCGGATCGAGAACCGGCAGGGTGTTGTAGAAATTGAACCAGGTTTTGACGTTCACCAGCGGCTGGGCCAGACCCGGCTCGCTGCCGATCTGCAGGGTGAAAGTATGGGCCGCGTCGTCCCATCCCTCCGGAAAATCGGCCCGGTACGGCCAGCTCATCCGGGGCGGATTCAGGTGCACGGTCTCCCCGTCGGCCGGACGCCAGTTCAAGTAGCGGCTGTACTGGGAGCGCGGCGACTCGGGAACCCGCGCCCCCTCCCCGAGCCGGACCGGCTCGGCATAACCAGCGGCGGCGAGACCAAGCAGTACCAGAGCGGTTCTCATCGGACCGAGCCTCCGGGCGGCGCGGCACACCATGCCGCACCGCCGTTTCGCCAAGGTAGTCACCCGCCCGCACCTGTCAAACAGCGCCGGGTAGACGGAAAGGCCGCACAGCGATAGATTGCTCTTTCCTTTCCCCGCCATAGGAGCCTATCATGGACGAAACGACTCTCCTTTCTCTCGTCGCGGAAGTCCTCTTCCTGCGCAACACCACCGCCTACCGGGACGAAGAGAACGAGCTGGTGCGCCGCGGCAAGGTGCTGAACTCGCAGGTGGGCGGCAGCGATCCCCGCGCCCGCGCCGACGAGTTGCGCCGCCTGGCCCCCGGACCCATGATTCTCGGGGCCGACATGGAAACCGGCTCCGGCTGGGCGGCGGACGGGCTCAAGGTGCCCCCCTTCATGGCCCTCGGTGCCGCCGGGCGCGAGGATTTGGCCACCGCCTGGGCCCGCGCCGTGGGCCGCGAGGGACGCCGCCTCGGCCTCGATGTGATCTGGAGCCCCGTGCTCGACATCAACACCAATCCCGACAACCCCATCATCAATGTCCGCTCCTTCGGCGAGGACAAGGAAACCGTGTCCCGGCTCGGCGCGGCCACCGTGCGCGGTTTCCGCGACAGCGGCATCCATTTCGCCGCCAAACACTGGCCGGGCCACGGCGACGTCGCCGTGGACAGCCATATCGCCCTGCCTCTCCTCGATATCAGCCGCGAGCGGCTCACCGAGGTCGAGCTGTATCCCTACCGCGCCGCCGCCGCGGCCGGCCTGGAAAGCGTGATGACCGCCCACCTCCTGGTGCCCAGCGTCGACCCGGAACACTGCGTCACGGTCAGCCCCAGGCACATGGCCATCCTGCGCGGGGAACTCGGCCTGCCCGGCCCCCATTTCACCGACTCGCTCGCCATGGAGGGCCTGCGCACCACGGTCGATTCCGCCGAGGCGGCCTGGATGGCCCTGGCGGCGGGACACGACCTGATTCTGGTGGACTACAAGCGCTCGCCGCTCGAAAGCTACGCGGCCGTGCTCGCCGCCTGCCGCGACGGCCGCGTCCCCGAATCCCGTCTGCGCGAAGCCGCCGCCAAGGTCCGCGCCCTCAAGCAGCGCCTCGCCAATCTGCCCCCCCTGCCCCCGGCAGCGACCATCCGCGCGGACCTCGAAGCGATGGCAAAACAGGTGGCCGAAGCCTCGACCACCGCCCGGAACTGGGCCGGCTCCACCCCCGATTTCGGCACCAAGCCCCTCCTCATCATCTGCGACGACCTCAAACGGCGCGGACTCGAAATCGCCGACGAGCAGACCGCCGGGGGACTCGCCGGCCGCCATCCGGCGGTCGCCGCCCTGCGCCAGTGGGCCGACTTCACCCCCGTCATCCTCCCCGAAGACCCGGCCAAGGCCGACGACGCCGCCCTCGCCGCCCAACTGGAGCAGGCGACGGCGGTCCTCGGCGTCACCTTCGCCCGCATTTCCTGCTACAAGGGCGACGGCACCCGCCTGCCCGCGTCCCAGACGGCCCTGTGGCAGCGGCTGCACCAGAGCGGCAAGCTGCGCGCCATGCTGCTCTTCGAGTCGCCCTACGCCCTCGAAGACCTGCCGAATCTGCCCACCGTGGTCGGCTACGGTTCCGACCCCGCCTCCCTCCAGGCGGCCACCGCCGCCCTGTTCGGCGCTCTTCCCTGTCCCGGTCGCCTGCCGGTGACCGTGCGGCGCTAACGTCCCGAAACCAAGAAGGTTGAATCCATGCGGAATTTGCTCTCCTCGATGCTTGCCTGGCTGGGAATGATGTCGCTCGGGGCCGCGCCCCTGGTCGAGTCGGCCCGCACGGTGCCGCTGATCCAGGACGTGGACGTGCTGGTGGTCGGCGGCAGCACCGGCGCGGTCGCCGCCGCCGAAGCCGCCGCCCGCAACGGCGCCACCGTCTTCCTGGTCACCGACTATCCCTGTCTCGGCGAGGACATGGCCGGCACCCTGCGCGTCTGGGCCAGCCGCGCCGACGCCGATTCCTCCGACCTCCTACGCGCCATGTTCGACCTCGCGGCCGAGGGCGACACGCTCTACACCACGCCGCTCCGCATCAAACGGGCGCTGGACCGGGCGCTCCTCCAGGCCAATGTCCGCTTCCTCACCGGCATGTACGCCACGGACGTGCTCACCGACGCCAAGGGCGAGGTCGCCGGCGTCGTCGTGGCCAACCGCAGCGGTCGCCAGGCCATCCGCGCCAAAGTCGTCATCGACGCGACCGGGCGCGGCGCGCTCGCCCGCCGGGCGGGTGCCGAGGTGACGGCCTTCCCAGCCGGCACCTACACCGTCTCCCGCGTCGTCGTCGGCAGCGTCATCCCCCCCGATGCGGGCACCCGCGACTGGCAGCCGCCCGATTCGGTCCGCCATGAAAACTGGCAGGCGGACGAGGATATGATGCAGTTCTCGCGGACCACCCGGATTTCCCCCGCCCTCTACGAATGCACCCTCGACATCGCCTTCGCCGACGGTTCGGTCCGCGCCTTCCAGGAAGCCGAGCAGACCGCCCGCGACCGCACCTTCGTCCGCGCCCAGCTCGATGCGGCCGACCGTCTCTTCTTCATCCCCCCGGACCAGATCAAGGCCGAGCGGAGCGTGACCGACGAGGCGGCGACGGCGGCCTCCCTCGATCTCGCCGCCCTGCGCCCCGCCGGCATCCCCCATCTCCATGTGCTCGGGCCGCTGGCCGACGTGCCGCGCCCCGTGGCCACCGCCCTCGCCCGGCCCGCCAACGCCATCCGCCTCGGCCAGCGTCTCGGCGAACAGGCGGCGGCCGACGCCCGCCA
>LVAZ01000520.1 GCA_001603055.1 Victivallales bacterium Lenti_02 | reverse complement strand
CACCCTGATCGAACTGCTGGTGGTGATCGCCATCATCGCCATCCTCGCCTCGATGCTGCTCCCCGCCCTCAGCAAGGCCCGCGAGAAGGCCCGCCAGACCAGTTGCGTCGGCAACCTCAAGCAGATCGGTCTCGCCGCCATCATGTACACCCAGGACTCGAACGGCCGCCACGCCGACTGCCGGGACAACCAACTGCTGACGACCGACTACAGCTTCTTCAAGCGCCTCGGCTCCTACCTCAACAGCGACCCCGTCTGGATGTGCCCCTCCGGCCTGGCCTACTCGGGCGAAACGGTCGCCCCCTTCTGCAGCTACCTCGGCAACGGGGTCCTGTTCCGCCTCGCCCTCTCCGAAAGCCAGCTCAAGCGGTCCTCGGAAGTCATCATGTTCTGGGAGATGAACTACCTGCGGACCAACAGCTTCCTCCGCCCGACCGGCGGCTCCTCCACCTCCGCCGACTGGGGCAGCATCTTCAGCGGTGCCCGCAACCCCCACAACGACGGCACCAATCTGGTCTACGCCGACGGCCACGTCTCCTGGCTCCGCCAGGTCCAGATCACCAACGGCATGTTCATGCTGACCCCCGACGACCGGGAAACCACGGCCACCCACTCGGTCAACTTCAACTAGTCCGAACCCTGAAAGTAGAGCTTCATGACCCGCAAGCATTTCACCCTGATCGAACTGCTGGTGGTGATCGCCATCATCGCCATCCTCGCCTCGATGCTGCTCCCCGCCCTCAGCAAGGCCCGCGAGAAGGCCCGCCAGACCAACTGCGTCGGCAACCTCAAGCAGATCGGCCTCGCCGCCATCATGTACACCCAGGACTCCAACGGCCGCCACGCCCAGGGCCTGAACGACCGCAAGCTTATCCACCAGGAGAGCGTCGTGTACAAGCTGAGCAGCTACATCAACAGCGATCCCATCTGGCAATGCCCGTCGGTCCACAACGCCAACCCCAGCCTGCTGCGGACCAGCTATTTCGGCAACGGGGTGGTGTTCCAGATATCCATCGCCGAGAGCCGCATCCGGCAGGCCTCCAGTTGCACCTTGTTCTGGGAGTTCATGGAAACCCGGGACACGTGCTACAACCGGCCCCTTCAGGACGCCAGTGGCAACTGGGGATTCTGGATCGATGCCGGACGCTACGGGAATGTCCACAACGGTGGAACCAACGTCGTCTATGCCGACGGCCATGTCGAGTGGCGGCGCGAACAGCAGTGTACGGCGGGCATGTTCATGCTGACTCCCGACGACTACAGCAACGGCTACCATCATACCATCGCCAACTAGCCGCATGTTCGACGCCTACCTCTTCGATCTCGACGGCACGCTGCTTGATTCCGAACGCTTGTGGATCGAGGCCATCGGGGTGGCCCTGGAGCGGCGGGGCGTGAAGCTCTCCCCCGCCGCCGCCACCGCCCTGGTGCTCGGACGGTCCTGGCCGGACATCTTCGCCGAGGTCCGGCGGCGCTATCCGGAGACCTATGCCACGCGCGAGGAGATGGAGGCGGTCACCGTCCCGCTCTACCGCGAATACGGCGAGCGCCGCGACATCCGCATCCATTCCTCGATCGCGCTGCTCCGGCGGCTGGCGGCGGGCGGCCCCACCGTCATCGTCTCCGGCTCCACCCGCAACCGCATCGCCGAAAGCATCGAGCTGATGGACATCGCGGACCTGGTGCCCTTCTACATCGGGGCCGAGGACTACGCGCGCGGCAAACCCGCGCCGGACTGCTTCCTGCTGGCCGCCGCGCGTCTGGGCGTCTCTCCGGAACGCTGCCTGGTCTTCGAGGACTCGCCCGCCGGGGTGGCCGCCGCCAAGGCGGCCGGCATGGCCTGCGTGGCCCTCCACCGTCAGGAGGAGACCCAGCCCCCTGCCGGGGCCGATCTGACCCTGGCCGACCTGGCCGATTTCTCCTTCGCCCTCCTGTCTTCCCGGTAACTCTATCCTGCCCAACCCACCGCCCAGCCCCAGACCACGAAAACCGGGCCGTTCAGGGCGGGTTTTGGCGCAATACGGTGAGCGGAGGTTTCGGCCCGGCACAAAGGCGGCTTTTTCCTTGTCCCCGCATGGTTGCCGTGCTATCCTCGGGGACGTGTCCATACCAGCCGAGGAGTATGTTCCATGCGCCCATCGTTCCTGCAACTCCGCGAGCCCTATCTCGCGGCCATCATCATCGAATCGACGCCCGAGCAGACCATCCACAGCATCCTAGCCTGCGAGCACGAGGGAACCGAGGCCTTCGTGGTGGATTTCGCAGGCTGGGAACGGGACAAGCTCACGCTCGGCGAACTCCGGAAGGTCTTCCGCTGCACGGGGCGGCCGATGATGCCGCTGTTCTACCGCTCGCGCAATCTCGCCGCCGACCGGATCGACGACGACGCCCGCGCCGAGCTGATGCTGCTGGCCGTCGAGGCGGGCGCGGCCGCCTGCGACGTGATGGGCGACATGTACGACCCCTCCCCCCGCGAGCGCACGCTGAAAGCCGAGGCCATCGGGAAGCAGAAGCGCCTGATCGAGCGCATCCACGCCATGGGGGCCGAGGTGCTCATGTCGTCCCACGTCCAGAACGAGGCCCCGCCCGCCGAGGCGGTGCTGGAGCATCTGCGCGATTTCGTGGATCGCGGCGCCGACATTCCCAAGATCGTCCTCCGGGCCGACAGCAAGGAGGAACTGCTCGAATCCTTCCGCACGACCGTCCTGCTCAAGCAGGAACTCAAGGTGCCCTTCGTCCACCTGTGCAGCGGCAAGTACGGGCGCTTGCAGCGCTACGTCGCGCCGAGCCTGGGCGCGGCCCTGACCTTCGGCGTGCGCAATCCGGGCCAGGGGCCTCAGCCTTTCGTGAGCGCGGCCCGCTTCGTCCTGAACGAACTGAACTGGCACCAGCCCTATCCCGAGGACTAGCGGCCCGATAGGCGGCATGTCGAAGCCCGTAGGGGCGAGGCTTGCCCTCGCCCGGCCTCTTGGCCAACCGAACGGGTCGCATGTCCTTGTTTTGGTTCTTCCGGGTTTTCCTGCGTCTGGCCCGTAGCGGAGCGTTCGTTTTCCCGTATCTCAGCCCCGGCGGCGGAAGGCGTTGTCGAAGCGGGTGGTGTCGAGGTTCTCGGGGATGGTGCGGCCGGTGGCGTAGGCGTAGAGGTAGGTGCGGAAGACAGTGCCCGCCGCCGTGGTGGTGGCGGCCAGGAGCATGAACACCGGGATGGCCAGCAGAACCACGGCGACCGTGGCGGCGGCGGATTCGGCGGCGACCGCCAGGCCGAAGAGGACGAACAGCACCAGCAGCACGGGGAGCATCAGCAGGAAGGAGAAGAGGCCCATCGAGAAATTCCCGACCAGAGCCGTCCCCCAGGTCGATTTCAGGGTCTTGACCGAGCGTTTGAAGGCCTCGACCGGGCCAACCCCGTCGGTGACAATCACCGGCACCACGAAGTAGGCGAGAGCGGTCCAGGCCGAGCCGAGCACGGAGGCGATCAGCGCCCCCGCCTTCTTGTGCGAGTTCTCGACGACTTTCAGCAATACGCCGATCACGGCGGAGAACAGCGCCCAGCCGAAAATCTGCGGCAGGCGTTTCATGGCGAAGGAGAGACCGTAGGAGACGGTGGCCTCCTCGCCGTTCATGATCTTCAGCACGCAGGCGACCAGGCCGGTGTTGAAGAAGACAATGACGAAATAGTTGCAGAAATAGAAGCAGAAGGCGGTCACATACATCATGGGGCTGGTCGTATTGGCCGCTTCCGCGTCCATGAACTGGGACCATTCGGCCAGCACGCCCGCCTGCCACAGGGGCAGGACGAAACTGGCCAGCACCAGCGCCGCCGCCAGGGAGGAGATGACGGGGAAGAGAATGAGCCGCTTGCGCCGGAAAAGCAGCCCGTAGCTCATCTTGGAAAATTCCCAGCTCCGCGAAAGACTCTCGAACATGGCTGTGCTCCTGTCTCGATCTGGTTAGGGGGGGGCAGGCTCCTTCCCGGGAGCGAACACTCCACAGTCTACACATACCCGTCTGCGCACCCAAGTCAAGTTTCGGAGACGTGCAAAGGTGGTTGGTTTTCAGTTACGCCTGCGGCGGGCGGGAAAAGTCCGGCTAGATTGCCCTCGTCAACCAACCGGAGCCATCACCATGCCTCATCTTTCCCGCCGTCATTTTCTGCAAACCGGAATCCTGGCCGGCGCGGGTTCCTTGTGCTGCGGCCGTCTGTTCGGCGCGGCGACGGAGCTGCGCTTCGGCCTGGTCGCGGACGCCCAGTACGCCGACCTTCCCGCGAACAACCTCCGCCACTACCGGCAGACCCCGGAGAAGCTGACCGCCTGCGTCGAGGCCTTCAACCGGGCGGAGCTGGATTTCGCCATCCACCTGGGCGACTTCATCGACCGGGATTTCGCCAGTTACGACACGGTGCTGCCCATCTACCGCCAGCTCGAGGTCCCCGGCTATTTCGCCCTGGGCAACCATGATTACGCGGTGAAGGACGAGGAGAAGCCGCTGGTCCTGGCCAAGCTCGGCATGGAGTCGAGATACTACGATTTCACGGTCAAGGGCTGGCGCTTCGCGGTCCTCGACGGCAACGAGGTCGGCATCCTTGCGACCACCAAGGGCAGCCCGGAACGGGCGGCGGCCGAGGAGATGCTGGCCGCACTCAAGGCGGCGGAGGCCCCCCATGCCAAGAACTACAACGGGGCCGTCTCCGCCAAGCAGCTCGCCTGGCTGGACGCAACCCTGGCCGACGCCGACGCCCGGCGGCAGCCCGCCGTCGTCTTCTGCCATTTCCCGGTGTTTCCCTTCACCGGGGGCACGCTCTGGAACCGCGAGGAGGTGATCGCCGTCCTCGAACGCCATCCCACC
>LVAZ01000519.1 GCA_001603055.1 Victivallales bacterium Lenti_02 | reverse complement strand
AGCCGGAACTGACGGTGGTGAACCTCGACGCCCTGACCTACGCGGGGCATCGGGCCAATCTCGCCGACTGCCTCGACCACCCCCGCCATGTCTTTGTCCAGGGCGACATCCGGGACGCCGGGCTGGTGGAGGAACTGGTCCGCCGACACGGCATCGAGGGCATCCTCAACTTCGCGGCGGAAAGCCATGTGGACCGTTCGATCAGCGGTCCCCGGGCCTTCGTCGAGACCAACGTGGGCGGCACGCTGAATCTGCTTGTGCTGGCGCGGGAGCTGGGATTGAAGCGTTTCCTCCAGGTTTCGACCGACGAGGTCTACGGCTCGCTGGGCGCGGCGGGCCGCTTCACCGAGGACACCCCCCTCGCCCCGAATTCGCCCTACAGCGCGAGCAAGGCGGGCGCCGACCATCTGGTCCATGCCTTCCACCACACCTACGGGCTGGACACGGTGATCGTCCGCAGCTCGAACAACTACGGCCCCTGCCAGTTCCCCGAAAAACTGATTCCCCTGGCCATCCGCCACGCCCTGGCGGACCGGCCCGTCCCGGTCTACGGCTCGGGGGCGAACGTGCGCGACTGGCTGCACGTCGAGGACAACTGCCGGGCCATCTGGGCCGCCCACACCCGCGGCCGGGCGGGCGAAGTCTACAACGTGGGGGGCGGCAACGAGCGGACCAATATCGAGGTGGTCCACGCCATCCTCGCCCGGCTCGGCAAGCCCGCCTCCCTTGTCGCCCATGTGGCGGACCGGCCCGGCCACGATCTGCGCTACGCCATCGACGCCGGGAAAATCGCCCGCGAACTCGGCTGGCGGCCCGCCGTGGATTTCGCCGACGGCCTCGACCGCACCGTGGACTGGTACCGGGAACACCGGGAATGGATCGAACAGGTGGCCACCGCGGCCGGAAACCGGGATACAGGGAAGTCGCATTGATTCTTCGCCCCGCCGCAACCAAAGGCTAATCCGGCCGATGGACGGTATGGTTTTTGCCGAAATGGCCCGTTTCGCAAAGGAAAGATCATGAAGCTGGTTCCGTTTGTCTTCGCCCTTTTCGCCCTGCCCGCCTGGGCCGGCGTGCTGGCCCTGCGGGTGGATGTGGAACCCTCGGGGGGCAGTTTCGACGAGAAACCCGCGACGCGCATCCTGGGGCAGACGCCGGGCGCGGACGTCTTCGCGGGCGGCGGCAACCGGGGCGACTGGGACCTGGGCACGGGGGCGACGGCGGAAAACCCCCGCGGCGAGCCCCTGCTCCTGCAAAAGGGCGTCGGCATCCCGAGCCTCAACGAACTAGTGCCGCAGAAGGACCGGGGCTGTCTCGGGGTGGGCAGCAAGCTAACCACCAGCAAGGACGGCCACGACAACGACCGCCTCTGGGTCTGCGGCGCCACGGCGGCGGGCAACGGGGCCGAGGCCAACTACGATTTCGCCTTCGCCTTCTTCCCCTTCGCCGAGGGCTGGATCGGCGGGCACGTCGCCACCGACGGCAAGAACTTTCTCGTCGAGGGCAACCTGCCGCCCGGCACCACCATCCAGTTGATCGAGAGCGGTTCCCAGACCGGCGAAGTCCTGCTCCGCCTGCCCGGCATCGACTCGATCGAGGACGGGATGCTGTTCACGGTGCCCGAACTCAACGGGGACGACGTGACGGCGGCGGCCCCCCTCGCCGACGGCAGCGGCTGGTATGTGCGGACAGCGGACGAGAGCCACAACTTCGGGCAGACCCAGCGCCTGCCCTTCGGTTTCGTCTTCATCCCCTACGGCCTGCCGGGCATGGTGGGAGGCCGGGTCGCCGAGGACGGCTCGGTGCTGCGGGCCAGCGGGGACTTCGCCGTGCGCCGGGTCGCGGGCGGACGCTACGAAATCCATCTGCCGGACTGGCGCGAGGAGGACGGGATTCTGCTGGTGGAAATCTCGAAACTGTACCCGGACGGAGTCGAGGACAATGCCATCGCCTGGGCCTACGACCCCAAGGCCTGCAACGGCCGGGGCGGCTTCGTCGTCGAATCCTACGACCAGCCCGACTTCGTCAACCAGGACACCATCTTCTCCTTCGCCTTCATCCCCTACGCCAACGACCTGCGGGGCGAACGCCCGTCCCCTCCCGCCACCTTCGCGGCGCGGGACACCTGGGCGGACAGCATGCGGGCGGCGCGCGAGGAACTGGCCCGTCTCGATGCGGACACCGAGCGTTTCCAGCCCTGGTTCGGCCCGACTATGCGTCAGGGTGCCGCGCCGGCCGAGGTCTCCCGCCCCGTGCGCGGGGTGAAACGGCTCTGGCTGGTCGCCGAATCCCTGGACGGTAACAGCGGCGACCAGGCCGCCTGGGGCAATCCCCGTTTCCTCCTCGAAGACGGCACGACTCTCCCCCTGGCCGACGCCAACTGGCTCTACGACGGGGTCGGCCACGGCCAGCTCGAACACCGGCCGGTCAAGCTCGGGGAAACCGAATTCGCCAGCGGCGTCTTCGCCCACGCCCCGAGCGCCATCCTGGTGGAGGTGCCGGAGAATGCCATGCGCTTCCTCGCCTCGGCGGGCCTGGACGCGGGGGCGAACGACAAGGCGAGCGTGCGTTTCGTGGTGACCGACCGCCGCGACCGCCTGCCCCCCTGGCGCGACACCTACCGCCCCGTCCTGCAACGCCAGTTCCCCCGCGAAATGGCCCGTCTGCGCCAGGACTGGCAAACGGCGGGAGGGCTGAACCAATTCCAGTTCGCCGAATCCGAGCCCCGCTTCGCGGCGGGTCTGGACTCCCTGCGCGCGGAACTCGGCGTCTTCGCCGACTTGGTG
>LVAZ01000518.1 GCA_001603055.1 Victivallales bacterium Lenti_02 | reverse complement strand
CCCCGCGAGCTGTCCGGCGGCCAGCAGCAGCGGGTGGCCGTGGCCCGCGCCCTGGCCAACGATCCGGTCTTCCTCCTGGCCGACGAGCCCACCGGCAACCTGGATTCGGCCACGGGCGAGGAGATCATGGCCCTGCTCGGCGAACTGAACCGCCAAGGCAAGACGATCATCATGGTCACCCATGAAATGGACATCGCGGCCCATGCCACCCATCGCCTATTCATGCGCGACGGACTGGTCGAACGGGTGGAGGGCGGAAGATGAAGCTCGTGCGTCTGCTCCGGGACATTCAGCTCGGCATCAAGAATCTTCTGCTGCACAAGCTGCGCTCGTTCCTGACCATGCTGGGCGTGGTCTTCGGCGTGGGCAGCGTCATCGCCATGCTGGCCGTGGGCGAGGGAGCCAGCCAGGTGGCCCTCGAACAAATCCGCCGCCTGGGCAGCCACAACGTGATTGTCTCGGCGAAAAAGCCGACGGACGAGACCGGCGGGGGCAGCCAGGTCCGCCTGAGCATCTACGGCCTGCTCTATGCGGACGAGGCGCGCATCGCCCAGGGCATTCCCAGCGTCCGGCGCACGGTGCCGGCGAAAGTGGTGCGCCAGCAGGCGCGCATCGGCAAGCGCTCGCTCGAACTGCGCGTGGTGGGCACCACCCCCTCCTGGTTCGATCTGGTCAAACGGCCCCTGCTGGTGGGGCGCGTGCTGTCGGAGGAGGACCTGGGTCGGCAGAGCAATGTGGTGGTGCTGACCGAGCACGGGGCGCGGCGCCTGCTGGCCACCGAGGCTTCGCTAGGCACCTTCATCCGCATCGGCGGGGAGTATTTCGAGGTGATCGGCATCGTGCGCAGCGACAGCGGCGGCGAGGGCTCGGTGCAGGCGCTCGACAAGATGACGGACGCCTACATCCCCCTCAAGGTCGCCAAATCCCGTTTCGGCGACATCATCACCGAGAACCGGGACGGGGCGCGCATCCGCGAGATGGTCGAGCTGCACCACCTGATTGTCGAGGTGAAGGAAATCGAGCAGGTGGAGAGCACCGCCGAGGCGGTCAAGGCCATGCTCGAACGCTTCCACCGGCGGGAGGACTACACCGTGGACGTGCCGCTCTCCCTGCTCCGCCAGGCCGAGGCCACCAAGCGCACCTTCAACATCGTGCTGGGCTCGATTGCCGGCATCAGCCTGCTGGTGGGCGGCATCGGCATCATGAACATCATGCTGGCGAGCGTCACCGAACGGACGCGGGAGATCGGCATCCGCCGCGCCATCGGGGCCAAGCGCCGCCAGATTGTCGTCCAGTTCCTGATCGAGACCGTGGTGCTGTCCATGACCGGCGGTCTGGTCGGCATCGGCATGGGGTTGCTGATACCGGAGCTGATTAGCCGCTTCGCGGGCATGCCCACAGTGGTCAGCCCGTTCAGCCTGGTGCTGTCGGTCGGCATCAGCATGAGCGTCGGCCTGGTCTTCGGTATCTATCCGGCCATGCGTGCCGCCCAGCTCGATCCCATCGAAGCCCTCCGCCACGAATAGTGAGCATGAACCGCCGATCCTTTCTCAAAACGAGTCTGGCCATGACCGCAGTCCCGTCTCTCTGGGCCGCCGCCGATGCCACCGCCGCCGCCTGCGAACAGGCCCACGCGGAAATCTGGCGGCGGTTCATCGACCCCCACGGGGTGATGATCGACTTCGCCGAACTCGACGGTTCGGTGTCCCTGCCCACGCCGGAGGAATGCCGCGCGGGCAAGCCGAACGCGCTGGGCTGGTGGACCCCCATCGAGAATGGGGCGATGTTCAACGGCATGTACATGGATGCAGCCGCGCATCGCTGGCAGCACAGTCGAACCGAGGCCGATGCGGCGAAGGCGCGGCGGCTGATGGAGGGGTTGCTGTTTCTGGCGTCGCTGAGCGAGACGCCCGGCTTCATCGCCCGCGGGACGGGCACGGACGGGGTGTCGCACTATGCGATGGGGTCCGACGACCAAGCGCTGCCCTGGTTCTACGGTCTCTGGCGCTATCTGGAGTCCGGCCTTGCCACGGTGGCGGAACAGGGCCGGATCGAGGCCAAGCTGATCGAGGTGGCGGAAGTTTTTCTGGCCCGGGGCTGGGCGGTGCCGGCCGAGCCCCCCTTCGGCTCCCGCGGGCATTTCGGGCGGTTCGCGTTCGATTCCGCCCCGCGCCTGCTGTTCGTGTGCCGGCTGATTCACCGGCTCACGGGCGAACCGGCCTGGGAAACCCGCTACCGGAAGGCGCTGGCCGAGCGGGGCGGCAAGGAGAACCGGAGCCGTCTGGAAATCTGCGAGCGCGGCATGGTGTTCCACTACGCGCCGCGCCATTCCTGGACCTCCTGCACCTGCGTCGGCGCCCTGCGCTCGCTCTGGGAGATGGAGACGGAGGCGGACGTCAAGGCCGCCTTCGCCCGCGGCCTGCAGGCCAGTGCCGATCTGGCCCTGGCGGGATTGCCGCTGGCCGAACAGTTTCCGCCCGATGACCCGCGTGTGTTCAGCGGCGACTGGCGCGCTCCGATGCTGCCGTTGTGGAAGCCGCAGCAGACGGCACAGGAGGCGGTGGACTTGGCCGGTCTCCAGATTCGCGAGTTGCTCAAGGTTTCGCCCCGGCGCGGGCTGGAGACGGCCTTCGTCCGCGAACCCACCGCCTCGGCCTGGGTGGTGACGCTGGCACCCGACCCCGCCGTGCTGGCCGAACGCGCCACCGCCGTCGAACGGGTGATTGCCCGCTACGACTACTCGCGGCTGTTCTATTCCCAGTTCTTCTGGGTCGAGGGAGCCTGGTGGCGCTTGCGGGCGCTGGGTTAGCCCGTTTGCCCTGGGCCGACAGAACCAGATCATCGCCGCCGAGGGGCAGGCTTTCGCCCAGTCGGTTATGAGTAGGACTTCCCCAGCTCCCGCAGGGGTTTGAACTTGTGTGGGCAGTGCTTATACAACCTCCGAATGGGTCCTGGTAGTCAATCTGGTGACTGCACAGGCGACGTGTCGCCAGTCCGTTCCTAATCCCGGACGGAAAACCGGATGTTGCCGGGGGCTTTGCCGGTGGCTTTGCGGAAGACCCGGCAGAAGTACTGGACATTGCCGAAGCCGGTCAGCTCCGCCACTTCCGAGACGTTGTGGTCGCCCACTTTGAGCAGATCGCAGGCGTAGCGGATGCGCAGGTTGTTGCGGTATTCCAAGGGGCTCTGGCCGCTGTATCTGCCGAAGGCCCGCCGGAAGCTGCTGACGCTCATCGCCGACATTCGCGCCAGGCTGGTGACCGTCACGTTGTCCATGTAGTGCTGCTCCAGATGGAGGATGGCGGGGAGAATCCGCTGGTAGCCGGACAGTTTGGACTCTTCCATGAAGCGGTCCAGCACGAGGTGGTAGAGCAGGTCGTAGAGCAGGGAGTTGCTCTTCAGCGCGGAGGCCAGCCCGCCATGTTCATGGACCCGGACCATTTCCGCCATTTTGACGCGGTAGACGGCGGGGCATTCAGGGAAGAGCACGACGGGGTGGTCGGCCAGGGCGGTCTCCTCACCCGACGGGGCGGTCATGCTGAATTCGACCTGATCGTAGAGAGTGCGGGGAGTCTCGACCTGGACCCGGTAGAGGGACCCGGCGGGATAGTAGGCGAGACAGCCGGATTCCGCCCGGAATCCTGAACCGGGCGGTTGCATCTCCGCCAGACCGTCGTGGTAGAGAACCAGGGCACTGGTCGCCCGCGGGC
>LVAZ01000517.1 GCA_001603055.1 Victivallales bacterium Lenti_02 | reverse complement strand
ACTGCCGGGGCGGGGACAAGCTCTCGCTCTTCGAAATTGACGGCATCCTCTGCACTCTGGTCATCTGCCGCGACGGCCGGCACCCCGAACTCTACCGGATTCCGGCGATGGCCGGGGCGCAGATTCTCTTCCACCCCTCGTGCAGTTCGGACGAGATCGAGGCGGTCTGCTGGAAGCGCACCTCCGGGCGAGCGCAGCAGCCCGTCGGCCCCAACTCGAAAATTTTCCACTGCGTGGCCAACACCATCGGCGAGTCGCCGGACGGCAAGCAGACCTCGAGCGGCTTCTCCTTCATCCGCGAGCCGAACGGCATTCCGCTGGCCGAGGCGGGGTTCTACCAGGAGGAGCGGATCACCGCCGTCCTCGATCTCGAGCGGGCGGACCGCTCGTACATTCGCGACAGCATGCGCAATCCCCCGTTTCTCGCGGCGCACTGGCAGCGGATGGTCGCGGATACCGTCGCCCGCAAGGACCGGAAGCCGGTGTAGCGGCTTGGCCCATCTACCCGTTTTCGGGGTGGAGGACGAGGATTTCGGGGGGGCAGAGGAGACGGCGGCGGAGGCGGGGGGTGCCGGTTTCGCCGCAGCCGGCGGTGACGTAGAGCCGGGTGCTGTCGCCGCGCTCGAACCAGCCCCGGTCGAACTGGCGGCCGTAGGCGGACGAGGTGTAGACGGGGCCGATCAGGGGGAAGCGGAACTGGCCCCCGTGGGTGTGCCCGGCCAGAACCAGGTGGCCCAGGAAATGACCGGCGGCGCCGGCGGGACCGTCCGGCGAGTGCCAGAGCGTGAGCACGGGTTTGGGACAGTCCCGCAAGCCGTCGAGGATGGCCGGGGCGGGCTGCCCGTGGCGCTGGTCGTCCAGCCCCGCCAGGACCAGCGGCCCGAGGTCCGCCGTCGCGTTGTGCAGCAGGCGGAAGCCGGCCTGGGCGAAGCGCTCGGCCCAGAAATCATGAGGCAGCCAGAAATGGGCGCGTTCGCGATTGCCGGGGACGGCGAAGGCTCCCCGCCGGGCGCGGAGCCGGGCCAGAGCCGCGAGGGCGTCGCTCAAGTCGGTCAGATGGCGGCAGAGGTCGCCGCCGAAGAGCAGCCAGTCGGGCGACTCGGCCGCGATGGCTTTCTCCAGCAGGGACAGCCGTTCCGGGCGGAAACGCCAGAAATGGAGGTCGGAGAAGAAGACGATGCGGCCGGCGTCGGGCGGCAGGGCGGGCCAGGCGAAGCGGACAATCCGCAGGCAACCGTGCCAGGACTCGCTGGCCGGGACCGGGGAAAGCCGCCGCCAGTCGGGCGCGGTGGGGCGGCGGCGGAGAATGGCGCGCAGCAGCTTCGCTTCAGCGACCCTCCTCGAGCCGGGTGGCGGCCTTGTCGGGCAGGCTCGCCTCGCGGATTTGCTTCTGGGTTTCGGCAATGTCGTAGGGCACCCGCACCAGTTCGAGTTCGCGGCTCTCGATGGTGAAGAAGACGAAGGCGGAGCGGGGGTCCTTGTCGCGCGGCTGGCCGACGGAGCCGACGTTGACCATGACCTTCTCGGCCTCGGGGACGGTGGCCTTGCGCAGGTATTTCACCGAGGGCTCGGCACCCTCCCCCTCGTAGATGCCGAGGGCGGGCACATGGCTGTGGCCGCAGAAGGCGAGGGGGACGTCCTGATGGGCGAAGTTGACGGCGAAGGCCTTCGAGTTGCTGCAGTAGAGCCAGGGGTGGGGGCCATAGGCGCCGTGGACGAAGCTGAAGTCCAGGTCCTCCATTTCGAGGCGCATGGGCAGAGCCGCCAGCCATTTGAGATGGTCCATCGGCAGTTGCGCCTGAGTCCATTGGACCGAGACGCGGATGTCCTCGCGCAGGCGGTCGACGCGGGGGTCCATGAGCAGGGTGACATACTGGTCGTGGTTGCCGAGGAGGCAGGGAATCTCGCGCTCGCGGAGGAGATCGATGCACTCCTTGGGGCGGGGGCCGTAGCCGACCACGTCGCCGGTGCAGACAATCATGTCCGCCCCCCGCTCGTCGATGGTCGCGAGGACGCGCTCCAGGGCCACGCTGTTGGCATGGATGTCGCTGATGATGGCCAGTCTGGTCATGGTTCGGTCGATCCCGTTTAGGAGGGGCGGTGGCGGGGCGGTACCCGGCGGTTGGCGCGGGGCCTCGACGGCAATACAGTAACCCCCGCTTCGGAACCCCTCAACCACGGCAACGAAACCGGTTTCCCCGAAACGCGGCATTCCCATGTCCAGAAGACTGTTCGGCAATCTCGCGCTGGCCCTGATCGCCCTGTTTTTCGGGCTGTTCTTTTTTCTGCCCATCTGGCAGGTACTGCGCGGCGGCTTCGTCGACCGCGAGGGGAACCCGACCCTGGTGTACCTCTTCGAGGTGTTCCGCAACCGGCTGTATCTCGAAGGGTTGTGGAACTCGCTGCGGCTGGCGGTCTGCGCCACCGGGGCCTCGCTGCTGCTGGCGGTGCCGCTGGCCTGGCTGGCGGACCGCTTCGACTTTCCGGGCAAGCGGTGGCTGACCGGGGGCCTGCTGCTGCCGATGATTCTGCCGCCCTTCGTGGGGGCGCTCGGGATGCAGGCGATTTTCGGCCAGACCGGGGCCGCGAACATGCTGCTGGCCAAGCTGGGCATCGCCTCGGGGGTGGACTGGCTCGGCGGCGGCTTCTGGGGGGTGGTGGCGATGGAGGCCCTGCACCTCTACCCGATTCTCTATCTGAACGCCGTCGCCGCCTTCGCCAACGTGGACCCGCAGTTGCTCGAGGCGGCGGCGGACAACGGCTGCGTCGGTTTCCGCCGTTTCCGGCGGATCATCCTGCCGCTGATCATGCCGGGCATCTTCGCGGGCAGCACCATCGTCTTCATCTGGTCCTTCACGGAGCTGGGCACCCCGCTCATGTTCCACTACGGCCGGGTCACGGCCGTGCAGGTGTTCGACGGCATCGGCGAAATCGGCAACAACGCCATGCCCTACGCGCTGGTGACGGTGATGATGGCCGCCTCGACCCTGCTCTACGTGGTGGCCCGCCTCGTCTTCGGCCGGAAGGCCTACGCCATGACCTCGAAGGCGGGGGTGGCGGTGACGGCGAAGCGGCTGCGCGGGCCGGGCCTGGTGGCGGTGATGGCGGCCTTCGGGGCGGTGGTCTTTCTCAGCGTGCTGCCCCATCTGGGCGTCATCGGCCTGGCGACCAGCCGGGCCTGGTACGCCACGGTGCTGCCGACCGGCCTCACCGGCCAGCATTTCGAGGCCGCCCTGGGGCACAATCTGACCGTGCCGAGCATCCTGAACAGCGTCCGCTTCGCCAGTCTGGCGGTGCTGCTGGCGATGGTGATGGGGGTGTTCGTGGCGCTGGTGGTGGTGCGGGGTCGCGGGCGGGGCCGCTGGCTGGTGGACAGCCTGGCCATGCTGCCGCTGGCGGTGCCGGGCCTGGTGCTGGCCTTCGGCTATCTGGCCATGACCCGCGAGGGCCGCTTCTTCCATTTCCTCGATCCCGTGCGCGATCCCACCATCCTGCTGGTGGTGGCCTACGCGGTGCGCCGTCTGCCCTACGTGGTGCGGGCCTGCGTGGCGGGGCTCCAGCAGACCTCGGAAACCTACGAGGAGGCGGCGGCCAGCCTGGGCGCGCCCCCGCTGCGCCGCTTCTACCGCATCACCATGCCGCTGATCAGCGCCAACCTGATCGCGGGCGGCATCCTCGCCTTCAGCTTCTCGATGCTCGAGGTCTCCGACTCGCTGATTCTGGCCCAGAAGACGCAGTTCTTCCCGATCACCAAGGCCATCTACGAGCTGTCCATGCTGCTGGGCAACGGCCCGACCCTGTCGGCGGCGCTCGGCGTGTGGACCATGGTTTTCCTCGGGGCTTCGCTGCTGGTGGCCTCGCGCCTGCTCGGCAAGCGGCTCGGGGCGCTGTTCCGCGTGTAGAACGTCCCGGAGATTCCCCATGCGCCATGCCATTGGTCGATTGTTTCTGGTTCCCCTGCTGGCGGCCTCGGGCGTGGCCTGGCCGGCTCCGGCCATCTGGTTCAACGAGGTGGTTGCGCCCGTGCCGCTGGGGCAGGCCCACGGCACCGCCCTCTGCCGTCTGGCCTGGACGGAGCTGAGCGGCGGGAAGTCCGCCCTGGGCGCCGCCGATCCGGGCGGCAGCACCCGCGCGGTCTTCCTGTCCTGGTCGGACGGGAACGGCCCCGCCAGCGTGGTCCACGGCCTGGGCAACGGGCCGCTGGCGGCCCTGCGCGACGCCCTGTCCCGGGTTCCCGCCCCGCGGC
>LVAZ01000516.1 GCA_001603055.1 Victivallales bacterium Lenti_02 | reverse complement strand
GGACTTCGCGGACCCGGGCGGCGCGGGCGCGGGTTTCGAGGTAGAGGTGAAGCCAGCGGGGGTCCTCGGACGGCAGCTTGGCGGCGGTGTATTCATCGGCGCGGGCGCGGAGCTGCGCGCCGCCGCCTGCGAGGGTGGCGAGGGCGGCGTCGATCAACCGGCGGTTTTCCGCGCCGCCCGCCGCCAGCCAGCGGAGATGGGCGCCGTCGGGCAGGTCCGCCTCGATCCAGGCGCTCTGCTCGGGAAAATCCTTTTTCAATTGGTTCCAGAAGGCCTCGGCGGCCCGGTCGGCGGGAATCCCGGCCTGGACCTCGAAACCCACTTTGCCGCCGCAGGCGGAATCGAGAATGCCGCCGAAGGCCTCGAAACGGACGGTCCCCTCGGGCACGGCGAAGCAGGCGTAGCTGGGCGAGTGGGCGAACCAGGCGAGCGGGAACGGGGTGCCCGCCACCCGCTCGTTTTTGCGCACCTGGAAGGAGAACCAGCCCACCTTCGCGGCCAGGGGCGGCAGGTCGGTGAGCGAGGTCTTCGCGCCGTCCGCCCCGACGAAGACGGGATTGCCCCAGACGGCGTGGTCGCAGTTGAAGCCGTCCCCGCCGTCGTTCACCACCAGCCAGACGTGCGTCAATCCTTTGATATCGGCCTCGACGGGGATGGCGGCCTCGCCCTTGCGCACGGCGGCGGTGACGGTCGGGCGGAAACCCTCGGGCCGGGGGGTGGCCTGGAGCACCCGGCGGGCCTCGGTCAGGCGCTGGCTCCAGCTCTCGGGCACTTCCGGTTCCGCCCCGGCTTGCAGACAGAGGAGCAGGAGGAGGGAGAGCGCGCTTGCGGGTATGCCGGGGAATCTTGCCACGTCGGGTTCCGCCGTATGGTTGGACTGTCCAAAAGATACGTCGCGGGAAGTCCGGGCCAACAAACCCGGAGGGTCGTGCGTCCTACTCGAACCGCCCCATTGGGCGGAAAACAAAACATAGGTGCCGGGGAAGGCTGTATCAAGGAACGCGCAACCCCGGTTCTTGATTTGTTCCGACGGTCGGTCACATTATTATTTTGTCGCTTGTTCCCAACACTCCGGCTCCACTCCATGCAGTCCTCCTCCACGGCATCAACCCAACCCGGCTTTTCGTTGCTTCGTCCCTGCGAGCGGGTGGGGGCGGGCACGTTGCATTTCCTGTCGCGGGCGGGGCGGATGGGACTGTTCCTCTTCCGGATCATCGGTGTTTCGCTGACCCCGCCGCTCAAGTTCTCGCGTTTGTTGCAGCGGATTCACTTTGTCGGCTTCCAGTCGATCGTGGTGGTGCTGCTGACCGGGATGTTCACCGGCATGGTGCTGAGCCTGCAGGGGTTCTACGCCCTGAGCCGGTTCGGCTCGGATGCGTTTCTCGGGCCGCTGGTGGCGCTGTCGCTGGTGCGCGAGCTGGGTCCGGTGATCGCGGCGCTGATGGTGGCGGGGCGGGCCGGTTCGGCGATCGCGGCGGAGATCGGCATCATGCGCAACGGTCAGCAGCTCGACGCGCTGGAGCTGATGGGTCTGGACCCGTTCCGCTACGTGGTGGTGCCCAATTTTCTGGCGGCGATGATCTCGCTGCCCATTCTGGCCTGCCTGTTCGACGTGGTGGGCATCTGGGGCGGCTACGTGGTGGGGGTGAAGCTGCTCGGGGTGAGCGGCGGCACCTACATGGGGGAGATCGCCACCTACCTCGAGATGAAGGACATTCTGGGCGGCATCTACAAGGCGATCAGCTTCGGCGGCATCATCGCCTGGGTGTGCTGCTACAAGGGCTACTACACCGATTTCGGCGCCGAAGGGGTCAGCCGGGCCACCACCCAGGCGGTGGTGATGTCCTCGGTGCTGATCCTGGTGTGGGACTATTTCATGACCTCGCTGCTGTTCTGACCATGATCCAGATCGAGAACCTAACCAAGTCCTTCGACGGAGTGCCGGTTTTGCGCGGCATCTCGCTGTCCATCGCGGATGGCGAGTTTGTGGCGCTGATCGGGCGCAGCGGCTACGGCAAGAGCGTGCTGCTCCGGCACCTGGCCGGGCTGCTGCGGCCGGACGGGGGACGGGTGCTGGTCGGCGGCCAGGAACTCAGCTCCCTGCGGGGCCGGGAACTCGAACGGCTGCGCGCCCGGTTCGGCTTCGTCTTCCAGGGCGGGGCGCTGTTCGACTCGATGTCGGTGTTCGACAACGTGGCCTTCCCGCTGCGCGAGAAGACCCGGCTGAGCGAGGCGGAGATCGCCGCGAAGGTCCGCGCGGCCCTGGACCGGGTGGGGCTCGAGAGTTCCGAGGACAAACTGCCGGGCCAGATCAGCGGGGGCATGGTCAAGCGCACGGCCCTGGCGCGGGCGCTGGTCCTGCAGCCGGAGTTCCTGTTCTTCGACGAGCCCACCACCGGGCTTGATCCCCTCACCGCCCAGGGGGTGCTCGAACTGATCGACGAATGCCACCGCAATCTCGGCTTCACCGGCATCATCGTCAGCCACCAGCTCCCCCGCGTGTTCGACATCGTGGACCGGGTGGCGGTGCTCCACGACGGCCAGATTCGTTATTTCGGTCCCCCGGACGGTTTGGAACGTTCCGACGACGCGGCGGTCCGTCAGCTTGTCACCGGGCGGGCCTAGCGCCGCCCAAAGGATATGGAAATGAAACAACACCGGGTCGAAGTCATCGTTGGACTGTTCGTGATTCTGGGGGTGCTCTGCTTCGGCTACCTCTCCATCCGCTTCGCCCGGATGGAGGTGGGGGGCGGCAAGGACTACCAGCTTCAGGCGGCGTTCGCCGATCTGGGCGGGCTCCGGGTCGGGGCCAACGTCGAGGTGGCCGGGGTGCCCGTGGGCCGGGTGGCCTCCTTCGATCTGGGCGACGGGTATGTGGGCGAGGCCGTGCTGAACGTGCGGAACGGGGTGCGTCTGCCGGTCGACACGGTGGCCGCCGTCAAGACCAAGGGTCTCATCGGCGAGAAGTTCATCAGTCTCCAGCCCGGCAACGCCGCCGCGATGCTCGCCGCCGGGGACCGCATCCGCAGCACCGAATCCGGCTCGATGGAGCTGCCCTTCGGCGAGGTGAAGGTGGCGGGTGGCGACACCTACCGGCTCGCGGCCCGCTTCACCCACTTGGGCGGGCTCCGGGTCGGGGCGCCGGTCGAGGTGGCCGGGGTGCCCGTGGGCCGGGTCCGCCAAATCGTGCTGGACAAGGATTTCACCGCCCGGGTGACCATGGACATCGGTGCCGGCCTCGAGTTGTCGAGCGACACGTTCGCCTCGATCCGGACGAAAGGTTTGATCGGGGGCAAGTATATTCTGCTCGAGCCCGGCGGGATGGACGACATCCTGCGCGACGGCGGCGAAATCGAGGAGACCGAATCGGCCTTCGACATTGAATCCATCGTTTCCCGGCTGGTGCAGGGGAACGTGCAATAGCCCATTGGGCGCAAGGGAGAACCGCGATGCGCAACGGTCTGCTTCTATCCAGTCTTCTGCTTCTGGCCACCACTCTGGGCGCGGCGGCGCCCGCGCCGCCCGACGCGGTGGTGCGCGACGCCACCGACCGGGTGCTCAAGATGGTGATGGACCCCGAGTTCCGGGGCGACGAGCGCCGGGCGGAGCGCCGGGCCGGGATGATCCAGGTCGTGGACCAGCTCTTCGACTGGCAGTTGATGGCCCAGCTTGCCGCGGGCCGCCACTGGCGCGGCCTGAGCGCCGAGCAGCAGGAGGAGTTCGTCCCGGTCTTCAAGGAGCTGATCGTCAGTTCCTATCTCGGCCATGTGGAGAGCTACGAGGGCGAGCAGATCGCCTACCAGCCCGCCGTGGCCGACTTGGACAGGGGGCGCGGCGAGGTCAAGGTCGTGGTGGCCACCAAGGCCCACGGCGACGTGGACATCCTCTACCGCCTCTACCTGAAGGACGGGGAATGGCGGGTGCGCGACGTGGTCGTGATCGGCGTCAGCCTCGTCTCCAACTACCGGACCCAGCTCAACGACCTCATGCACCGCCGGAGTTTCCCGGAGGTCATGGACCTGCTCCGGAAACGCATTGCGGAGCAGCGCGGCAACGGGGAAAAGGCCCCGCTGTAACCCAAAAAAAGGCCATCATTGGAAGGAGAACGGCGATGAGTGCCATGAACAGGCCCGGATTCGGCTTCTGGCGGGTTGCGTTTCTGGCGGTGGCGGTGTTGTCGTTCCGGGCAGGCGGCCAGGAGCCCGATCTGTTTGACGAGTTCGAGGCGGAATACGCGGACCTGGCCATGATCGCCGATCCGCTGGAGCCGTTGAACCGGGTGTTCTACACGGTCAACGACAAGCTCTACTTCTGGCTCATGAAGCCGTTGGCCACGGGCTACGAGAAGATCGTCCCCGAGCCGGGCCGTCTGGGCATCCGGAAAATGTTCGACAACGTGGGCATGCCCAAGCGCTTCGTGAACTGCGTGCTGCAGGGGAAGGTGAAGGAAAGCGGCCGCGAACTGGGCCGTTTCGGACTCAACAGCACCTTCGGTTTCCTGGGCTGGAACGATGTCGCCGGCAAGTGCCTGGACATCAAAAGGCAGGACGAGGACACCGGCCAGACGCTGGGCGTGTGGGGCATGGACGGGATCATGAGCCTCACCCTGCCCGTCTTCGGCCCCTCGAACGTCCGCGACACCGTCGGCCTGGTCGGCGACTCCATCCTCGATCCGCTCAGCTACATCCCGAATCTCTGGGTCCGGGTGGGGCTGAACGCCGAAAAGCGGGTGAACAACCTGTCCCTGGCCCTGGGCGAGTACGAGAAGACCAAAGTCGGCGCCATCGACCACTACCTGGCGCTGCGCAACATGTACGAGCAGTACCGCGACCGCAAGATCGGGGAATAGGCGGGGCAAATATCCGGTGCGGAACCCTGCGATGCTTGATTTGTGCCGCCGCACGGACTAGGATGCAACCCGGCGGGAGGAAACGGGGCGAGTCATTCCGGCCAACAAGATGATTGCGGCGATGTACGGCGAGCAACCCAGCATCCAGAGCGAATTCCTGACCGCGGAGCGGCTTGTTGTCCATCCGGGCGATTGTCTGCGGCTTCTGCGCGACGTGCCCGACGGCGCGATTCAGCTTGTGGTGACTTCGCCCCCCTACAACTTGGGCAAGGAGTACGAGAAACGCCTGCACCTTGACGCATACCTGGCGCAGCAGGCCGAAGTGATCAGGGAGTGTGTGCGTTGTCTCGCCCCCCGGGGAAGCATCTGCTGGCAGGTGGGGAACTATGTGGACCGCGGGGCCATCATTCCTCTGGACACGGTGCTGTATCCCATTTTCGTCGAGCTGGGATTGCGGATGCGGAACCGCATCATTTGGCACTTCGAGCATGGGTTGCATTGCTCCAAGCGTCTTTCGGGCCGCTACGAGACCATCGTGTGGTTCACGAAATCCGACGATTATGTTTTCCATCTTGATCCGATTCGGGTCGCCCAGAAATATCCTGGCAAGAAGCACTTCAAGGGACCGAAGGCAGGCGAATACTCCTGCAACCCGCTGGGCAAGAACCCGGGGGATGTCTGGGTGATCCCGAACGTCAAAAGCAACCATGTGGAGAAGACGGAGCATCCGTGCCAGTTTCCCGTCGAGCTGGTCGAGCGGCTGGTGCTGTCCCTGACCGACGAGGGGGACTGGGTTCTGGACCCCTTCCTCGGTTCGGGGACGACGGTTGTCGCAGCCATTCGCCATGGGCGCAGGGGAGCTGGTGCGGAGACGGTTCCCGGTTATGTGTCCCTGGCCAGAAGGAGAATCATGCAGGAACTGGACGGCACCCTGCGCACCCGGTCCATGCACAAGCCCGTCTATGATCCGGCCGAGGCAAACAACAGTCTGCGGAATCCGCCCTGGAAGAACGAGGGGGCGCCTGTTCAGTTGACCCTCTTCGAACAGCCGGAAGAGAAAGGGGAGTATGATACCAAATCAAGATATCCGAGACCTATTCGCACTTGAACGGCCTGGAGTATCTCCTTGTCCATAAGCCTCTTCTGTGGAAGGAGATTCAGGATGTCGTCGCAGCCTTGGACGCGGCGGCATGCCGGACGAAGGTGTCGAGGGAGAAGACCAAGGCGGGAAGAGTGCTTTTCAGTCCGGTTGACATGAACGCGGAGTTCAAGCGGCTTCTACGGGAACGGGATTGGGTGGAGAACCGGGTGAGCTATTGGGTTACGCGGAACGAGCGTTTGGTGCGCAAGACTCTCTCGTTGCCTGCCGCCGAGCAGAAACGGGAGATCGAGGGGGCCGGGGAACAGGCAATCTTCAGCTACAATCAGACGGATTTTGTGAAGGAGAGAGTCGCGGTGGAGGTTCAGTTCGGCAAGTATGCCTTTGTGGCCTACGATCTGTTCGTGAAGCATCTGGCGTTCTACGTGGGCGATGCCATCGACGTGGGAATTGAGATACTGCCGATGAAGTCGCTGCAGAGCCAGATGAGTTCCGGGGTTGCCTATTACGAGGGCGAGTTCTACAATGTGGTTCGCCAGGGGCGCGGCGTGCCGGCTGTTCCCCTCGTTCTGGTCGGCATCGAGGTCTGATGGTTCCGGCGGAAAAGGCGCTGCGGATTTGGGGTCGGGCTTACGGGGGGATATACTAGGCGGTTGCCCGCCCGGGCCGTTGTCCCCTCCCGGTCTGATTTGGAGTAAGCGATGGACCTCACCACCCCGACCAGCCGCCGCCGGTTCCTGCAAGCCGCCGGGGCGGTTGCCGTGCCGCTGATCGTTCCCGCCTCGGTGTTCGGGCAGGAGGCGCCGGGCAACCGGCTGAATCTCGCGGCCATCGGCGTGGGCCAGATGGGCGGGGGGAACTTGCAGGCGTTCCTGCACACGTCCGGGGTCCAGGTGGTGGCGGTGTGCGACGTGGATGCCGAGCGCGCCGCCCGCGCCAGACAGACGGTCGAGCGCCACTATGGCGAACGGCTGGGGAAAGACTACAGCGGTTGTTTCCAGACCACCGACCTGCGGGAGATCATGGCCCGCGGCGACATCGACGCGGTCTGCATCTCGACGGCGGACCACTGGCACGTTCCGGCCGCGCTGATGGCGGTGCGCGCCGGCAAGGACGTGTTCTGCGAGAAGCCCCTGTCCCTGACCATCCACGAGGGACGGGTGCTGAGCGACGCGGTCCGCCAGTACGGCCGGGTGTTTCTGCTGGGCAGCCAGCAGCGTTCCGAGAGCCGGTTCCGGTATGCCTGCGAGCTGGTCCGCAACGGCCGCATCGGCCAGGTGAAGCAGGTCAAGGTCGGCTTGGTCCGGGGCCGGGCGCTGGCGCCGGTGCCGCCGCAGACGCCGCCGCCGGGGCTGGACTGGGACCTCTATCTGGGGCCCTCGCCCTGGCGGCCCTACCACAAGGACTGCTGCCACTACAATTTCCGGTTCATCTCGGACTTCTCCGGCGGGCAGATGCTCAACTGGGGCGCCCATCATCTGGACATTGCCCAGTGGGGCCTGGGGACGGACCGCAGCGGCCCGGTCGAGGTGCGCGGCGAGGGGGTCTTCCCCGCCGACGGTCCCTACGACAATCCGGTCACCTACACGGTAAACTACCGCTACGCGGACGGGATCGCCCTGGAAGCCTCCACCGCCCATCCCGGCGGCGTGCGCTGGGAAGGCAGCGAAGGCTGGATCTATGTGAACCGGGGGAAACTCGAGGCGAGTTCGCCGGCCCTGCTCCGTTCCGTCATCGGTCCCGGGGAAATCCACCTGACCGACAGCCGGAACCACAAGGCCCATTTCGTGGACTGCGTGCGCAGCCGGCGCGAGACGATCGCCCCCTGCGAGGTGGGGCACCGGTCGGCCACCATGGGGCATATGGGGAACATCGCCATGCGCCTGGGCCGGACGCTGCACTGGGACCCGGTCGCGGAACGCTTCGCCGACGAGGAGGCGAACCGCCTGCTCTCCCGGCCGATGCGGGGCCGCTGGACGCTGTAGCCACACCGGGACGGGCGCATGGAGCTTTTCGACACCCATTTCCATCTCGATGCCGAGGACGACGCCGCCGCGCTCTGCGCGCAGGCGCGGGCGGCGGGGGTGACGCGGCAGGTGGTGCTGGGCGGTTGCGCCCATTCCTCGGCCCGCGCCTGCCGGGCGGCGGCCGGCGAGCCGGGGCTCTACGCGGCCGCCGGGGTGCATCCCCACGACGCGGCCGAGTTCGCGGATTTGGCCCCGTTTCTCGAACTCTACGGCGCTCCGAAGGTGGTCGCCGTGGGCGAGATCGGGCTGGACTACTACTACGAGCATTCGCCGCGCGCCCGCCAGCGCGAGGTGTTCGCGCTCTTTCTGGGCGTGGCCGCCGAGCGGAAACTGCCTGCCGTGATCCATTGCCGCGAGGCCTTCGCCGACTGCCTGGCCATTCTCGGCGAGACCCCGGGGCTGCGCTTTGTGCTGCACAGCTTCACCGGCACGCCGGACGAAGCCGGGGAGGCATTGGCGCGCGGGGCATTCCTGTCGTATAATGGCATGGCGACGTTCCGCCGCTCCGAGAACATCCGGGAGACCCTGGCGACCGTTCCTCTGGAACGGTTGCTCCTGGAAACCGATGCTCCGTGGCTCGCCCCGGTTCCCCACCGGGGCAAGCGGAATGTGCCAGCCTATCTGCGCGAGGCCGCCCTGCGCATT
>LVAZ01000065.1 GCA_001603055.1 Victivallales bacterium Lenti_02 | reverse complement strand
GGCATGGGGGGCGGGGGCATGGGCGGGCCGAATCCGCACCGCGACCTCGGCCAACTGGTGCGCAAACTGGCCTTGCACGCGAGCGGGGAGGGCAACGGCCTGCCGCCCGAGCAGGGGGCGAAGCTCCTGCCGGTTCTGCAAACTCTGGCCACCGCCGAGGGCATGACCGCCGAGGAAGCCGAGGTCAAGAAGGCGGAGATCGAGGCCCTGCTCACGCCGGAGCAAACCGCCGCCCTGGCGGCGCTCGAACTGCCCCGTCCCCAGCGGGGCGGCCCCGGCGGCCCCGGCGGCATGGCAGCCCCTCCCGAGGGCGGCGCGCCCGGCGGCGAGGACCGCCGCGCGGCCATGCGGGCCCGGATGCTCGAAACCCCCTACGTCAAAAAGCTCTACGACGAGAAGGTGGCGGCGGACCCCGGTTTCGCGGCCGACGAGGAGAAGCAGAGCGAGTTCTTCCGCAGTCTGCGCGGCCAGCTCAGCCCCTTCCTCAGCGGCCCGAACCAGGAAGCCCTCCAGCAACTGGCCAGCAGTCTGGCGATTCCGCAGTAAAGCCCCTCCGATTTCCCCCCACTTCGTCCACTGTGTCCACTTTGTCCACTGCCGACCTTACTCGAAGACGAGGAAGGGGAAGCGGGCGGGTTCCTTGCGGCGGCCGATGCCCTCGGATAGCTCGATCCAGCTCTCGCGGCCCTCGCCGTCGTTGTCGTTGACCAGGAAACTCAGCCGGATGCCGGCTTGCAGGGTTTCCGCTGTCAGGCCGCAGACGGCGAGGGGCAGGCGGGCCCGGTAAAGCAGACCGCCGGGCTGAATTTCGGTGGTCAGCCCGATTTGCGCGACGGGGTCGGCGAAGCCCTTGGGCTGGTGCCAGACGTGGACGAGGGACTCGCCCGCGCCGTTGCGGCCCAGGCCGATTTCCCAGAAACCGTCCTGCCCCGGCACGGCGAAGGCGAGCTGGATGCCGTCCCCCTGCCACATCTCCGCGCCTTGGTTCGGCTGGTGGTGAATGTCGTCCCGGACCGCGAAATCGATTTCGAGATGGGTCTCGGTCCGGCGGAGGGAGGCGTCGACGGCGAGGTCGTCGGGGCCGGTCCAGACCAGATGCTTGCGGTTGGGGTCGGCCTCGAAGAGCTTGGTGACCCGGCTGTGCTCGGCCAGCCGGAAGACGGGTTCGGCGCTGTCCCCGGGGACGAAGGCGGCGAGGGGGACGGGCATGGCGAACCGGGCGAAGGGTTGCTGGCCGCGCAGGGCCACGGTCGCGGCGACAGGCAGGGCGGTGCCGTAGCGGCCGCGCAGGGCGGCGGGAATCGGCAGGTCCAATTCGAGACGGCCGGGGGTGCCGGCGGGAATGGCGAGGATGCTCTCGCCGCTGGTTCCGCCCCATTCCTCGGGCAATTGCCAGGCGGCGACGAACTCGCGGGTTTCCGCATGGTGGTTGTGGATGGCGAGGACGGCGCGCGCCGTTTTCCCCGGCACGGCGGGGGCGACGGATTCGAGCTTCAGCTCGGGCCCGAGCACGCGCAGGTCGGGATGCCGGCCGGGAATCCGCAGGTAGCGGGGGGTGGAGGAGAGCGGCATGCTCAGGCGGTCCGCGCCGCCGAGGGGCAGGGCCCGGGCATTGTTCATCAGGTCCACCAGACTTGCCGCCCGCAGCGGCCCGGTGGCCAGCAGATAATGCTCGTCCATTTCGCTGCGGGACTCGTTCCAGGCCACGACGACGCTCTCGGCATCGTCGGCGAAGACGAAACCCCAGCGGTCCTCGCCCAAATCGAGCTGGCGGACGAACTCCTTGCCGCGCAGGAGCCGGACCAGGGTGTTGTAGGCGGGATAGACCGCCTTGGGGTAGAAGTCGTTGGTCATCATCCCGTAGTTGTGTTCGTAGTCCTGGGGGTCGAAGCCGTCGTTGCGCAGGTCGTACCAGGTATAGCCCATGGCGCCCCGCGCCCAGGCGAAGGCCAGTTTTTTGACCAGGGTTTCCGCCTGGCCCCGCTCGCCGATGCCGATGGAGGCGATGGCGGTCTCGTTGAAGTAGATGGGGCGGGGCGGCTCGAGTTTGGCGCGCAGGGCGGCGATGGGGCCGTCCACCTCGGCCTGGAAGCCGCGGAAGTTGCCGTGCCGGTGATGGGCGAAGATGTCGAACCAGGCCTGGCCGCGGGCGACGACTCCCTCGATGAAGTCGGGATTCCGGTTGTAGATGGCGAAGCCGCCGGTCATGACCTGGAGTTCGGGATTCACCGCCTTGATCTCCTCGTGGGCGGCGCGGAGAAGATCGAGGTATTCGTCGAGGGTGCCGCGCCAGAAGCTGATGTCCGGCTCGTTCCAGACCTCCCAGTAGCGGATGCGGTCGCCGTAGCGCTTGGCCATTTCACGGACCCAGCGCCGCCAGGCGTCCTCGCGGGGATTGCTGAATCCCCAGTCGCGCCATTCCGCCGCGTCGCGCCGCTCGGGGGCGGCGGCCCAGCGGGGACAGAAGCCCAGGAGGTACTGGATTTCCATGCCCTGTTCGCCGTACATGGCCAGAATCCGGTCCATGTGGTCCCAGCGGAACTCGCCCTCCACGGGCTCGATGCCGCCCCAGCCGACGCCGGTGCGGATGACCTTGGCGCCGCAGAGTCCGGCGGCGAGGACTTCGAGGCGCTGGTCCGCCTCGCTCCAGCGTTCGGTATGGGTGCAGATGCTGAAGAGGAAGCCCTCGGCGCGCGCCGGCGTGGGGCCGGCCGGGTCCATCACCGCGAAGGACCGGCGACCCTCCTTGCGGTTGCCCCCGGCGTCGGTCAGCTCGTAGTCCACGTAGAAAATGCCCTGATCCACCGGCCGGGAAAGGGGAAGGTGGGCGATTTCCCCGGCGGGAATCTCGATCATCCGGGCCTGGTGGTGGACCCGCCCCGCGAAATCGGTCAGGCGGACCCTGGCGGCGACCCGCACGGGCACGTCGGCCACGCTGCGCAGCACCAGAACGGGTCCGTCTGGCTCCGTCGGAGTCAGCACATGGATGTCGTTGCCCGCCTCCAGCTCGACCTCGATGGCTTCGGCGGGGGTGCTGCGGTTCACCACCCGCAGCTCGCGCAGGACAATCTCGGCCGGCTGGTCGGCGACCCCGCGGACCAGGAACAGCTCATGCAACTGGAGCGGCAGTTCGAGCACGCCGTTCCGTTTTTCCTCCGTCGCGCCCCAGGTGCCTTTGAAGCGCCGGTCCGGCGGCACCTCCCAGGACAGGATGTTCTCCCCCGGTTCGAGAGTTTGGGTGGCGAGCTGGCCGACTTCGCCGTCCGGGTCGCGCAGGCGGATGTTGAAGCGTACCCCGCTGCCGGAAACCAGCTCGGCCACCAGCTCGAGCCGCTCGACATGCTCCAGCCGGGTGATGCCGAATTTCCGCTCGGTCAGGGGGATGTGGACCTCCTTGTCGGTCGGCTGGAGGACGAGGACACCCTCGTCCTCGCCGGTGGTCAGGCTGGCGATGCCGGCACCCGCGCCGTGTACCCGCCATTGCTCCCCGGAGGCGAAGCGGTGGAGAGCGCGGCGGGCGAGCAGTTCGTCGGCCGGGAGCAGGGCGGCAACCGCGAGGAGAAGGGAGCAGAGACGGACCATGCGCATGGGGTTTCCTTCAGGGTTCCACCAGCTCGCCCGGAGCGGGCGGAGTGGTGCGGTCAATATACGCGCCCTCGCCGAAGATGCTGACCCGTTCGTCGGGGCGCATCTTCTCGAAGAGGATGCGGTCGATCTCGCAGTTCTCCGCCTCGAGTTTCAGGAAATCGCGGATGTAGGCCTTGCTGCCCTCCTCGCGGGTGTAGAAGCGGAAGACGACGCGCTGGCCCTCGGGCGGTGGCGCGACCGCCTGGGGCAGACGCATGGCCCCCTGGCCCTGCGCGGTGGCGCTCCGGACCACGATCTTCGGCTCGGGGCCGGTGACGCGGACCAGATCGCAGGAGACTGTGTACCAGCCCGCGATGACGGGCACGCGGGTTTCGCCCGCCGCCGGGTCCCAGAGGTTGTGGACGCGGACCCCGCTGCCGGGCTTGGGCGCGGGGGTCTCGGCGGGAGGCGTCAGCTCGCGCCGGATGGCCTCGGCCAGGATGTCCGCCAGGAACTCGTAGCCCTCCTTGAGGGGATGGAGTTCGATCTTGGGCTCCCAGCCGGGCCAGGCGCGGACGGGCTTCTCGTATTCGACCCAGACCACCTTGTCGGCGGGGAAGGCTCCCTCGGCGAAGCGCTGGCGGAGAATGGCGTTGGTGGCGGCGTTGGTCTGGTCGCGGAGGGGATTCTTGGTGGCGCAGGGCAGGATGCTGCCCAGGAAGACCTTGCGGACGGAGGGTTTCTGCAGAAGCAGGTTCACCGCTTCCTCGATCTTCTGGGCGGCCCGCTGGCTGCGGGCTTCGAGTTCCTCGATTTTCGCGATGTTGTTGTTGTTCGTGCCGATGAGGAGGTGGTAGTGGGGACAGTCGGGAATCTCGGGCATCCGGGCGATGACTTGGTCGATGCTGTTGCCGCCCTCGCCCGCGTGGCTGTAGCCCAGAACGGCGGTATGGGTACCGACGAAGGCCAGGGCGGGGACGCGGTCGAGAAGATACTGCCGCCACTGGTCGCCGTGCCGCCACCAGGTGATGCTGTCGCCGATCATGCAGAGCGGAATCTGGGGCGGCGCGGTGCCGTTGCCGGACACATCGAAGACGAATTTCATAGGCTCGGGAGGCGTCAACTCGTTCGGCCGGGCGGCGCGGGGAATCAGGGTGACGGCGCGGGTCTCGTCCTTGGCCAGCCGGGCCTCCCAGACCTGATGCTCCTGCCACGGTCCCCAGGCCCGGTTGCCGCCGCTGATTTCGAGTGCCTGCCCGTCCTTGAACCATACCGAATTCGCCGCCTGGAAACTGGTGGGCAGCGGCTCGTATTTCCGGCGGTTGGCCACGGCGGCGGTCAGTTCCTGGTTGAGAATCAGGTAGAAGGCCACGGCCCCGTCGTAGCGGTTCGTCACCGTGCAGACCACCCGGTCGGGCTGGAAATCGTAGAGAATCTCGCCCCAGCGGTTGTCGCCGCGCACAGCGTTCCCCCCCTCGCGGCGGAGATTCGTCAGCGGACCATGCCCCTCCATGCACAGATAGCAGCCGCCGGGAGTCTGCCCCGCCGGGGCGACGAACTCGACGCCGCCCGCCCGCAGCCCCATGAGATAGCCGTTCGCCCCGATCCGGGCCGTGTAGGCGTCCGTCCTCACCTCCCAGCCGCCGCCGTCCCCGTCCGCCCACTCGCTGCCGGCCTGCGCCAGACTCGCCACCGCCATCAGCACCAAAGCCACTCGCATATTCGCCTCGCGTGGTTGAAATTGCCCTGCTGGAAAGTAGAACGTCCCCGCCAAGCCGCAAGCTTTCGCGCACGGAAATGGCGGCGGCCGATTGCAGTCCCCCGTTGTCAACAACATATTCATCGTGGTGAGTAAACTTTCCCTCCTCTCCGATGGACTATGGCTACTGCTGAACAATTGAAGGCCTTGCTCCGCTCCCACACCGAACAGGACTCCGAGCGTTTTTTCAGTGTGGTTCTGCAAGTTGCTGCCCATGAGGCAAAGCAGGGCCACGGAACCCTGGCGCACGAGCTTCGCGGCCTCGTGGACAAAGCCCGGAGGCAGTCGGAGTTCCGGATTGTGGCTCCGCCAAGCCGCGATCTGGCTGGTCTGGTGGTGACGACCACCCCGGATGAACGCCTCGGAGAGTTGGTTGTCGCCGGTTCCTTCCGGGATCGGCTCGTGCGCGTACTCGTTGAGTTCCGTCAAAAAGCGAAGCTCAGGCAACATGGCTTGAGCCACCGCCGCAAGATTCTCTTGGTTGGTCCGCCTGGGACGGGAAAGACCATGACGGCTGCGGTGTTGGCAGGTGAACTACAACTCCCCCTTTGTACCATCTTGGTTGATAAACTGGTAACCAAATTCATGGGGGAGACAAGTGCTAAGCTACGGCAGATATTCGACATCGTCCAGACTGATTGCGGGGTCTATCTCTTCGACGAGTTCGATGCGATTGGCACGGAGCGCAGCCGCGACAATGATGTGGGCGAGATGCGGCGGGTACTCAACTCTTTCCTGCAATTCATCGAGCAGGACCAGTCGGACAGCTTGATCGTTGCGGCTACCAATAATCCGCAGATGCTTGACCACGCGCTGTTCCGTCGTTTTGACGATGTACTTCAATATGATCTGCCTGGTCCCGAAGAAGCTATGCGACTTGTTGCGAACCGACTGGGGCCTTTCCGGAGCAATAGGATGTCGCTGGCGAATGTATCAAAACATGCTCACGGGCTCAGTCACGGTGACATTTCCCGTGCCTGTGACGATGCAGTCAAAGAGGCGATTCTTGACAACCGAAAGGTAGTTTCGGCAACGTTGCTTCTACGCATGCTGAATGAGCGGCACTCGGCCTATGCTGTTCGGAGAGAGACAGGGAGATGATAGGTGGCGAATACCGATTTCCCGCACATTTTCTTGGACGGTTACGTAGAGACTAGCCATTATGTGAGGAAGGGAGGGGGTAAGAGACCCCTGCTCCCGTCACGAGATGTGGCCTTGCATGGTAGCTTCCTGCAGCGGAAGCTGGATCAGGCATGGAGGGACGCTCAGAGGCAGCGGAGCATTCGGGAACGGTTGGCCGTGTCAGTGCCCGGTCGAGAAGGCATGTATCTCGAGTTCCGAGGCGAATTGGATTACAAACTTGCCATCAAGAGTATTGAGTCTCCTTCGGATGGGATTCGGCTTCTCTCTGTCCGGGAAAGGGAGGAGGACGGCAAGCAGACGGAATATGCGACGGTTTTTGTCCCAGCAGGGAAGGAGAAATATTTCAAGCGAAAGATCGACGAATATTTGCACGAAGTGACCCCCAAAAAGGGACTTCCGAAGAATCAGCGGCTACTAGATGTCATTGCAGACATTAAGCTGGCAGTTATCGAGTCATTTTGGACAGATGATCCAAAACTTTTTCCATGTGGTGAAAACACAGACTGGTTTGAGATTTGGTTACGCGGTGAAGATGAGAAAATCAAAAAACGGTTCCTTCGTGTGCTTGAGGAACTCCACATCGACTCCAGTTCGCGGAATCTTGTTTTCCCGGAGCGTTTGGTCCTTCTAGTGCGTGCCAATTCCCAGCAATTGGGTGATTTGGTGCAACTTAGCGACGACATTGCCGAAATCCGCAAGGCCAAAGAGACCGCCCGGTTCCTTCTGGAGTCCCAGAATGCTGCTCAGACGGATTGGGCGCGCGCTTTGCTTGATCGGCTGGATGGCGAACCCAATGGCAATCAGGCGGTGTGCATTCTGGACACGGGGGTGAACCGGGGGCACCTCTTGCTTGAACCTATACTCGATCCGGGCGATTGCCAGACAATCGAACCAAGTTGGGAAACACACGACCACGAGGGGCACGGTACCCTGATGGCGGGTTTGGCCGCCTACGGCAATCTGCAGCAAGCATTGGAGAGCTCGGACGCGGTACGCATCTCCCATCGGTTGGAGTCGGTGAAGATTCTGCCTCCCCATGGAGAAAACGTTCCCAATTTGTACGGTGCAATCACGGCGCAGGCAGTGTATCGAGCTGAAGTCCAGGCTCCTGGACGCCGACGAGTCATCTGCATGGCAGTGACAACGACCGATTTCCGGGATATGGGCCAACCCTCTTCCTGGTCAGCAGAGCTTGACGCTTTGAGTTCCGGTGTAGAAGATGAACAGAGGCGACTTTTTGTAGTTGCGGCCGGGAATGTCCAGGATTCTTGGGAATGGGGAAACTATCCCGAGAGCAATCTGACGAATGGAGTCCATGACCCAGGCCAGTCGTGGAATGCGCTCACCGTTGGTGCCCATACTTGGCTAGATCGAATCACAGACTCCACCTGTGCGGGTTACAAGTCG
>LVAZ01000515.1 GCA_001603055.1 Victivallales bacterium Lenti_02 | reverse complement strand
CCGCATCCCGCGCCCCCGCCAGACTCGCCAGCGGACCATCCGTCCGCCCCGCGTTCGCCGCCGCCAGCCTCCCCGACCAGCCATCGTCCCCGCCCGGCGCCACATACAGCGTCGCCCCGTGCAGCACCGACCCCACCGCCACCAACCCGACCACCCAGCCACCATATCCGTTCACGGCCCGACTCCTCGTTGCGCCGTCCGCGCCCGGCCGCACCCCGGCCAGGCACCAGACCGCATCCGACCCCACAACCTACCCGCCAAAGCTCTGTCGGCAAACCGCGAAGGGATGCCTAGTTTCTAGCCGCGAATGAACGCCAATGAACGCCAATGGGAGAAAATTCCTATTCGTTTATTCGCGTGTCTTCGCGTTCATTCGCGGCTTCCCATCCATCCGCAAATGAACGCCAACGAACGCCAATGGGAGAAAATTCCTATTCGTTTATTCGCGTGTCTTCGCGTTCATTTGCGGCTCGCCATCCATCCGCAAATGAACGCCACCGAACGCCAATGGGAGAAAATTCCTATTCGTTTATTCGCGTGCCTTCGCGTTCATTCGCGGCTCCATTATCCCTACGGGGCGGAACGCGGGTGAATGCCATGCGCTTCCATTCCAGTTTCGGGGCTCCGAAGTTGAGCAGCACACCTACGGGCTTCCCCGTCGCTTTGAGGTAGTTGAGAAGCTGGGCGTCCTCGACCGATGTCAGTTGCTTGAGCGCCTTGATCTCGACGATTACCTGGCCGAAGCACAGGAAATCCGGAATGTATTCCTTGGCCAGCTTCCGGCCCTTGTAGCAAATCCCAATCGGTTCCTGCTGGAGAAACGGAATCTGCCGCGCATCCAGTTCCATCGCCAGCGCCTCCTGGTAAACAGCCTCCAGAAAACCGGTGCCGAGTTCGTTCGAGACTTCCATGGCCGCGCCAACCACCGCATACACCTCGTCTTTCAGGATCAACGCGCGCGAACACAGGCTCATAGACCGTTCCCTTTTTCCCACGAATGAACGCGAATGAACGCGAATAAAATACAAATTCTCAATTGTTGGCAGCCACTTGAGTCAGGCTCCTGCCAGATGTCGTGCCGTTCCACCAGTTTACAAAACACGCAGGCTCGACATATAGCGCCACCTGGCGCAAGGAAATATCCTCATTCCCATTCTTCCATTCGCGTGTCTTCGCGTTCATTCGCGGCTCCTCTCCCCCCGACCTCCTAGAAATCGTAGTCGATGTGCCAGGCGCGTTCCTGGCCCGCGCCGATGGAGCCGTCGAGGAAGGGTTCCCAGGAGAAGGTGCAGGGGTTTCCCCAGATGGGCAGGTAGGTGGGGATGTAGCTGCATGTGCCCGAGACGAGGCCGAGCTTGGGATGGCGCTGGAGGATCACCAGGGGGGCGCCGCCGGGGAAGTCCAGGGCCTGGTAGTGGCCGGCCGTCCAGGGCCAGCCGCGGCGGCGGATGAAACCGCTCTCGGCCACCTCGTAGCCGTCGTTCGCGGGGAAGCTCACGGGCAGGTTGAAACGGCAGAGTTCGTCGGTTTCGGGATGGGGATAGAAGGGATGGGGAAACCAGCGGAACGGCAGGGGCCGCTTGCCCCGGTTGCGCAGCCAGGTGGCCGAGCGGATGGTGCGCCCGTTCAGGCTGACCTGGCGTTCGAGTTCGAGAACGGTCTGCTCGAAGGTCTGGCTGGTGCGGAAACGGATTCCCGTATCGTCCGCGGCCACGTCCCATGTACAGAACTCGCGGACCTGGTCCGCCTCGAGGTCGCAGATGCCGACGCCGATAATCAGGGCGGTGCCGTCGCTGGCGCCGGGCCGCTGAATGGGGCCGAGCTTGAAGGCGTCGGGAATGCCCTGGCCGTCGAAGGTGTTGAAACTGGCGGGAAAGGTGGGGCCGGTGAGCAGATCGCCGTGGACGGCGTCGCGAATCTGGAAGATGTAGCCGCCGGTGCAGTAGCGGGTGCCCAGGCGTTCCTGGTCGGCAACGGGATCGAGAATCTGGACTTCGAGGGAATCGTTCCGGAGAACATACATGGCGCGTGGACCCTTTTCGTGGCAACATTCCGAGCACGGGAGAAGGTGCGCCTTGATTCCGAAAAATCCAGTCCGGCCCGGTGGCCCGGGAAAAAGGGAATGCCGGACGCGCGGCCCGGCATTCCCGCGATGGCGCGGAGGGCTATTCGCCGCTCTCGGGGGCGGGGGGCTGAATTTTCCATGGTTTCCGGTCGCGGAAGGGGTGCTTGAACTTGCGGGAGAGGACACCCTTCTTGTCGAGGTGGTCAAGGCAGGCGCGGACGCAGCCCTTGGCCCCGCAGAGAGCGGCGGGGTGGTGGAAGCTCTCCCAGCCGGCCGCGATGTAGGGGAAGTTCCGGCGGAGATGGCCCCAGACATCCTTGTACTTGGTGTAGTCCACCATGTCGGCCCCGTCCTGCTTCCACTCCTCGCTGATGATCTTGTCGATGTAGCCCTTGATCTCCTCGGGCATGAAGGGGCTGATCTCCTTGGTGCCGGCCTGATAGACGGCGCTGCACTTGTGGCAGTCGAGATCGCCCCAGGAGATATCGTGTCCGGCCACGCAGGCGCCCTGCTGCTTGGTGGCGGAGATGGCGTGGGCGGGGCATTCGCGGACGCAGGCCATGCATTTGTCGCAGATTTCGCCGGTGACGACGGGATCGGGTTCGAGTTCGGCCTCGGTGAGCACGAAGACGAGCCTCTGGCAGGGGCCGAATTCCTTGGTGAGGAACATCTTGCTGTAGCCGATCTCGCCCAGGCCGCAGATCACCCCGGCGATGCGGAAATGGAGGAAGACATCGGGCGCGGGCTTGCCCTCCTCGACCGGCACACCCCGGTTGGCGCCGTAGCGCACGCTGCCGTTGATGTAGGGCAGTGCCTCGTAGCCCTCGTCCTCGAGGAAACTGGCCAGTTCGCGCACCACCATCGGGGCGTAGACATCGTTGATATTGGCGTAGCCCATCGAGGGATAGCCCGCGAAATAGGTGCCTTCCTCGATGCCCCGGAGCAGGCCCCGGTGGACCCGGATGGCCATGCCGATGATGCTTTTGGCGCGGGGCATGATGTAGCGGGGATCGAAGTTCTTGGGCGCGCCCTCGAAGCGGTCCATGCTTCCAATGCCCACCTTGTCCGCGCCGCAGCGCAGCGCGTACTCCTTCACCTGTTCGGCAGTCAGCATTCTCGTTACTCCTATTCGGCTTGAATGGCAGCCTGCCAGGCGGGCAGCATCGCGCCGCCCATCTCCCTGGCCGTTGCCTGCACAGCATCGCGCAGCCGCATCTTGGCGGCGGCATCCATCTGGAACAGCGGGGCGCTGCACCCCAGCGCGAGGGGGGCGCCGCCGCAGGCGTCGAACACCGGCGCCGCCATGGCGAGAACCCCGCTGCCGCCGATGTTCTCGGTGACGGCGCAGCCCTCGGCGCGAATCTGGCGGAGGGTGTCCAGCATTTCCCCGTCGCCCTCCGGCACCAGTTCGGGATGCCAGGCCAGCAGGACCCGGCCGGTCGCCAACTGGAAGGGATTCCCGACAATCCGGCCGCAGGAGCGCACCGCCAGCCCCCGTTCCGGCTCGCACCAGTCCGCCACCATCGGCTTGCCCTGCCAGACCGCCAGCAGGGCCACCGTAGTCCTGGTTTCCCGATGGAGACGCTCGACGAAGGGATGGGCGAAATTCCGGATGCAGGCCATCGGGTCGGCGGCGTCCGCCAGCAGCAGCGCCGCGAAGCCCACCCGGTAGTTCCGCTCCCGGCTGTCGAAATGCAGAAAGCCCGAAGCCGCCAGCGTCTTGAGCAGATTCTGGGCCGTCGGCACCGTCAACCCGCTCCGCCGCGCCACCTCGCGGACCCCCAACGGCTCCCCGGCCGCAGCCAGCAGAGTCAACAGATGCAATGCGCGTTCCACGGACTGAATCATGATTTTGTATCGTATTGTTGAACAGTGTTCATCTATGTATAGAAAATACCATACGCCCGGCGCGCTGTCAAGCGCGCTTTCCCGGAAGGGGGGAAGGGACAATGGACGGGATGGACCGGATGGACGAGTACGACTGGGAGCGGGCGGGCGGCGGGGGGAGCGGGAGAAGCGGTGAAGCATATTCGAGGCGAATCGTGGGCGGGCCCCTGTTGCATGGCGGGAAAGTGGTGGCTACTTTGCTGGCATTGGCAAGTGGAACCCCCGGTCTGTTGCATCAGGAAGGACCGATCATGGAATTGCCGACGACATGGACGACGCGGGACGGCG
>LVAZ01000514.1 GCA_001603055.1 Victivallales bacterium Lenti_02 | reverse complement strand
CTCCTACCGTGGGGAGGAAGAGCATCCGCGGGACGTGTCGCCGGAGCGCCATAACCTACACGTTGCAGAGCCCCACCGCAAAAACTTCCCGCCGCAATCGCCGCCCGCCCGAAACGCGCTATGGTGAAGCCGTCCCCCGAGAACCCGGAACACCATGCGGCCAGGAGCGAACCATGACCTTCCCCGGCACCCCCAGCATCTGGCGCGGCTTCGCCCGCCGGGATTTCACCTGCGACGGACGGGCCTGCATCGTCTGCGCCCCGCAACAAGAGGCCCCCGGCCGCCCCTGGATCTGGCGCGCCCGCTTCTTCGACGCCTGGCCCGCCACCGACGTGGCCCTGCTCGAACGGGGCTTCCATCTGGTCTACATGGATGTGGTCGACATGTACGGCGCGCCCTGCGCCGTCGCCCACTGGAACGCCTTCCACGCCTACCTGACCGGCACCCACGGCTTCGCCCCCAGGGCCGCCCTCGAGGGTCTGAGCCGGGGCGGCCTCATCATCTACAACTGGGCCATCGCCAATCCGGACAAGGTGGCCTGCCTCTACGCCGACGCCCCGGTCTGCGACATCCGGAGCTGGCCCGGCGGCAGGGGCCTCGGCCCCGGCAGTCCGAACGACTGGGCCAAATGCCTCAACGCCTACGGCCTCACCGAAGAGCAGGCCCTCGCCTACAACGGCAACCCCATCGACAACCTCGCCCCCCTCGCCGCCGCCGGCATCCCCCTCCTCCACGTGGTCGGCGACGCCGACGAGGCCGTCCCGGTGATCGAGAACACCGCCATCGTCGAGCAGCGCTACCGGCGGCTCGGCGGCGCCATCGAAGTCATCCACAAACCCGCCTGCGGCCACCATCCCCACAGCCTCGAAGACGTCACCCCCATCGTCGACTTCATCCTCCGCCACACCATCGGTTGAACGGCTGCATATCACCGTTTACGGCCGCCGTTTGCGCCGCCGGCACGCAGGCTATGCCTTGCACACTGCGTCCACTGCGTCCACTTGAGCCGGCGGGCTACTTGGGCGCGAGTTCTCCGAGCCGGTAGCAGGCGGCGGTGTGGCCGCCGCCCAGATCGGTCAGGGGCGGGGGGCCGCCCTGGTCGCAGACTCCCGCCTGGTAATGGGGGCAGCGGGGATGGAAGGGACAGCCCGGCGGAATGGCGGTGAGCGAGGGGACGCTGCCCTTGATGCTGGGCAGGTGCTCCAGGTCCTGGCTCAGACTGGGGAGAGAGGCCAGCAAGCCCTGGGTGTAGGGATGGCGGGGAGCCTTCATCACGGTGCGCACGCCGGCCCGCTCCACCACCCGGCCCAGATACATCACGGCCACGTCGTCGGCCGTCTGCGCCACCACGCCGAGGTCGTGGGTGATGAGCAGGATCGAGGTGCCCATCCGGCGCTGCAAATCCTTCATCAGGGAGAGAATCTGCGCCTGGATGGTGACATCGAGGGCGGTGGTCGGCTCGTCGGCGATGAGCAGGTCCGGATTACAGACCAGAGCCATGGCGATGACGACGCGCTGGCGCATGCCGCCGCTCATCTCGAAGGGATACTGGTCCACCCGCCGTTCGGCGCCGGGAATGCCCACCTTCGCGAGCATGGCAATCGCGCGCGCCCGCGCCTCCCCGGGGGGCACGTCCTGATGGTTCAGAATGGCCTCCATGATCTGGTTTCCCACCGTATGCACCGGGCTGAGGGCCGTCATGGGCTCCTGGAAGATCATGCTGATCGCCCCGCCCCGCAGGTCGAACAACCTCTCGTCGTCCTCTGCGAGCCCGAGAATCTCGATCCCCTCGCCCGTCGCGGGCTGGTAGCGGATCGAGCCGCCGAGAATCCGGCCGGGCCGCTGGATCAGCCGGAGGATCGAGTAGGCGGTCACGCTTTTGCCGCAACCGCTCTCGCCCACCACGGCGGTCGTCCGTCCCCGCCGGATAGCGAGGCTGACCCCGTCCACGGCGCGGACCTCCCCCTCATGGGTGAAGAAAGACACGCGGAGGTTCTCGATCCGGAGCAGATCATCGCCGCCCGGGGCGGCTTCGGCAGATGGCTGGACGCTGGTCATGGCATTCCCGATGAAACCGGAGTTGACCCCGAAACGTAGCCGTCACCCGGCCAAATGCCATCCCCGCCCGGGCAGGGCGGCGGCGGGCCGAATGGATATTCCCGTCGGCCCGCCTACATTTTGCCATCGCGAACGTCATACCCCTTTGTAGAAAACCGGAACCGCCAAGCCCCATGTTCATCACGAAACTGTGGGAGAACCCCCTTCACTTCATCTTCTGGACGGTGATGGTCGTCTTCTCGGTCTGCGTCCACGAGCTGTCGCACGTGTACGCGGCCCTGAGCCAGGGCGACGACACGGCCGCCCGGCGGGGCTATCTCACCCTCGATCCCCTCAAGCTGATGGGCATTCCCTCCCTCGTCGCCCTGGCCTTCATTGGCATCGCCTGGGGAGCGGTGCCGGTGACGCCCTCCCGCTTCCGCCGACGCTACAGCCATGCCCTCGTGTCGGCGGCAGGCCCGCTGGCCAACCTGGCCCTGGCGGTGCTTTTCGCCCTGGGGACCGTCGTCGCCTTTTCCCGCGCCGGCACCCGGGAGACCGCCGGGCTCTTCACTCTTTTCTTCTCCCTCGGGCTTCAGGTGAACTGCATGCTCGCGCTGCTGAACCTGCTGCCGATCCCGATGTTCGACGGCTGGGAGGTCGCCGCCCTGCTCTTTCCCGCCCTCGACCGCATCCCCTCCGAAACCCGCCAGCAGGGAAGCTGGATCGCCCTCATGCTGCTTTTCCTCACCCCGCTCTCGGGCTATCTCTGGAAAACCGCGTTCGGGCTCGCCGAACTCCTGCTGAGAGCCGCCACCCTGGTGCTACCCGTCGCAGGCTGAACCCCAGCCAGCCAAGGATCATCCGCCGATGCTACGCCGCATCCTCACCGCCATCGCCCCCCTGGTTCTCATCATCGCCCTGCCCCTGCTCATGCGCCGGGACACGGTGACGGACGACCCGAAGGCCGAGCAACTGGTCATCGTCTCCCCCCACAACGAGGCCATCCGCTGGGAATTCGAGAACGCCTTCCGCAACCATTGCCGGGAGCTTCACGGACGCCGGGTGAACATCGACTGGCGCACCCCCGGCGGCACCAGCGAGATCGTCCTCTTCCTCCGGAGCAGCTACGTGGCCGCCTTCCGCCAGGAATGGCAGCGCCAGGGCAAGGTATGGAGCGCCCAGATCGAGACCGGATTCCTCGACCGCAGGCTCAAGCAGGCGACGGCCGACCCCGTGGTGTGGGAGGCGCGCCAGGCTTTCCTGGCCTCGGCGGCGGGCTGCGGCATCGACATCCTGTTCGGCGGCGGCCAGTACGACCTGGGCAATCTGGCCCAGCAGGGCATCCTGGTTCCCGCCGGGGTCCGCGAACGCCATCCCGAATGGTTCTCCGGCCCCCGGCCCATCCTCGAAAACGGGCTCAGCGGCGAAATCTGGTGCGATCCCGGCGACCGCTACTACGGGGCCTGCCTCTCCTCCTTCGGCATCTGCTTCAACCTCGACCGTCTCGCCGCCCTGGGCTACGACATCGCCGATCCCGCCGCCCTGCCCGCCTCCTGGGACGCCCTCGCCGACCCCCGCCTCTACGGCCAGGTCGGCGTCGCCGACCCCTCGAAAAGCGGCTCCATCAACAAATGCTTCGAAATGATCATCCAGCAGCGCATGGCCCAAACCGTCCGCGCCGCGGGCCCCGATCTGGACCGGGAGCAGCTCGCCCGGGCCGTCGGGGATGGCTGGGCGGACGCCATGGACCTCATCCGCCGCATCGGCGGCAACGCCCGCTACTTCACCTTCTCCGCCGGCAAAGTCCCCGTGGACGTGGCCCGCGGCAACCTCGCCACCGGCATGTGCATCGACTTCTACGGCGGCACCCAGGCCGAATGGGAGGAGCAGCAGGTGGGCCGCCAGACCATGCGCTACGTCACCCCGGCGGGCGGCTCCTCCATCTCCGCCGACCCCATCGGCATCCTCCGCGGCGCGCCCAACCGCGAGCTGGCCGAGCTGTTCATGGACTTCGTCCTCTCCCCGGCAGGGCAGAAACTCTGGAACTACCGGGTCGGCGAACCGGGCGGGCCGGTGCAGTACGCCCTCCGCCGCCCCCCCATCCGCCGCGATCTCCACACCCCCGAGCACCGCGCCCGCATGTCCGACGGGGACACGGGCGACGACCTCTTCGCCCTCGCCGCCGAGTTCGAGTACCACGGCGAATGGACCGGGCCGCTCTTCAACCTGATCCGCGTGCTGTTGCGGGCCATGGTCATCGACGCCCATCCGGAACTCCGCCGGGCCTGGCGGGCCATTCTCGACGCCGGCGGCCCCGAGGCCGTCCCCGAGGCCATGGCGGCTCTCCGCCGCCTCCCCTTCGAGCTGAAGGACGCCGCCGCGGAAAACCAGGCCATCCAGCTCCCCGAGGACCGCGTGTTCCGCACCCGCGCCTGGGGCGAATTCTTCCGCGCCTCCTATCTGGAGGCCGAACGTCTGGCCAAAGCCCATGCCCGCTGAACCGACAACCGAACAGAAACGGGAACGCCGGAAACTGGTTCTCGAAACCATGGTCCTCCTCGAGGGCGGGCTGTTTCTGCTGATGCTCTCGGCCTGGGTCGACGGCGGCAGGCTGATCTTCTATCCGGCCGGGCAGGTTTCACCGGTCCTGTTCGCCGTGGTCGGGGGCTATGCGGTTGCGGTGTTGCTGGGCTATCTGGTTCCCGGCTGGCGGGGCCACCGCCCCGGCCCCTTCGCCCGCAACCTGCTGTCCCTCGCCCTGGTTCCGGTATATCTCTTCATGTTTTCCGTCCACCGGGGCCTGGCGCTGGCGGGCCTGGCCTGGTGCTATCTCGCCTCCCAATGCCTGCTGTCGCCGTCCGGGGAGGAGAACGGGGACGAGGACTACGAGCGTCTGGCCCTTCTCGCCTCCGCCCTGTTCGCGGGCAGCACCATGCTCGCCCTCCTGCTGTCGCGCGGCTACGGCCTGCCCTTCGGCCTGGTGGGGGAGACCTCCGCCCGCCTTTTCGCCGCGCTGGCGGTCCTGTCGCTGCTGGCGCTGGGGACTCCGGCCCTCCCCTCGCGCCTGCCCACGGCCGTCGAATATCTGCTTTCCGTGCTCGGCCTGGCCTGCCTGCTCCATCCCGACAGCCGCCATGCGGCCCTGCCGGTTCTCGGCGCCCCCCTGTTTCTGATCGCGCTGCGCGGCTGGGAGAAACGCTACGGGTTCGACTCCCTCTGGCAGCAGCTCACCAAGCGCCCCACCCATCTGCTGGTCTACAGCTTCGCCTCCGTGATTCTGCTCGGCAC
>LVAZ01000513.1 GCA_001603055.1 Victivallales bacterium Lenti_02 | reverse complement strand
CTCTCCCCGCCATCCGTCAGCGCCGGGAGGCGCTCGGCCAGACAGGCACCGTGACCGTCGCCGCCGCCGGCGCCACCATCTGGGAGGCCGAGTCCGGCGTGGTGGTCGGCGGCATGCGGATCGACCAGGACAACGAGGCCTTCGGCGGCGGCTTTGTCTGGGTTCCCGGCAAACCCGGCGAAAAAGGAGGGCGCCCCGGCGCCCGGCTGGTCTGCCGGCTCGAAATCCCCGCCGCCGGCACCTACTACCTCTGGGGCCGGGTCCAGGCCCCCACGCCCGAGGACGATTCCTTCTTCCTCAGCATCTCCAGCCCGGCCAGCGAGCCGGTCCAGCGGGCCGACTGGCATCTCGGTGTCCACGAGACATGGGAATGGACCGCCTTCGGCGGGGCCAGGCCCCTGGCCCTGCAACTGGCCGCAGGCGAGTACCAGCTCCAGCTCCACTGCCGCGAGGACGGCGCGAAAATGGACCGGTTCCTGCTGACCACCGACCCCGAGTTCCGCCCCTGAACGGGCGCTACAGGCGGGTGAAGCTCCAGCCCACCGGGCGATTGTCCCGGTAGGGCATGTAGCCGTGGAAGGGGCGGGGATCGCCGTCGAAGACCAGCGGCAGGAAATGGCGGTCCCCCTCCCACATGGGCAGCTCGGGCAGGCGCTCGATGCCGACCCATTCCAGAACCCCCTCGACGTTGTCGGTGCGGGGGTCCCCGCTGAATTCCTCGACGAGGAAGATGAAGGCGATCCAGTCCTCGCCCTTGTTCCCGAATCCGGTCCAGTTGACGGTGCCGCGCAGACTCATGCGGACGACCTCGATGCCCGCCTCCTCGCGGATTTCGCGGACCATGCAGGCGGCGATGTCCTCGGTGGGCTCCATATGCCCGCCGAGGCCGTTGTATTTGCCGAGTTGCTCGTCGTCGGGCCGGGCGTTGCGGTGGACCATCAGCACGCGCCGCCGGTCGGGCGACAGCACGTAGCCGAGGGTGCTCATGATGGGTCGGTAGTCCATGGCGCTCAGTCGGTGGGTCCGCGGTCGGGATAGGTGGGCACGTCGCCGCGCTCGTTCAATTTCACCCCGCGCCGCCGCGCGTATTCCCGACCGGGGAGGAACTCGTCCCCGATCCGGGCCAGTTTGCGGTCGAGCAGGGCCTCGAGTTCGGCCTGGAGCGCGGCGGTCTCGGGACGGTTGGCCAGGTTTTCCATCTGGTAGGGATCGGCCTGGTTGTCGTAGAGCAGCCAGGGTCCGTCGAGGGTACGGCAGTAGGTATGGCGTTCCGTGCGCACCCCCCGGTACTCGCGCCCGCCCAGACTCGGGTTCCACTGATGGAAGGGGAAATGGCAGGCCAGCAGAGCCCCGTCCAGCTCGGGGACATCCTCGCCGCGCAACAGGGGCGAGGCGTCGGTTCCCTGCACGGTGCAGGGAATCGGCACGTCGCAGATGCCCAGCAGAGTGGGCATGATGTCGATGGAATCAAGCACCCGTTCGATGCGCGAACCGGGCCGGATGCCGCCGCCGGGCCAGCGCACCAGGAAGGGGATGCGGACCGATTCCTCCCAGGGTTTCTGCTTCTTCCACTCGCCCTGGCAACCCAGCAGGTCCCCGTGGTCCGAGGCGAAGACCACCACGGTATCCCGGGCCAGCCCGAGGGCGTCCAGCTCGTCGAGCAGGCGGCCGAAGCATTCGTCGAGGGCCTCGATGTGGGCGTAGTAGCCGGCCAGTTGCTCGCGGGCCGAGTCGGCGACCGCCTCGGGCACGTTCGGACGCAGCACGACATCCTCGGGCCGGTACTTGGCGCGGAAGCGCTCGGGGGCGGTGTGGTAGGGTTCGTGGGGCGGCCCCCAGGAGAGGAAGAGGGCGAAGGGGCGGTCCTGCGGCCGCTGGTGCAGATAGTCGATGGCGCAGGCGGTCTGCGCCTCCGCGTCGTAGCCTTCCCACAGCAGCCGTTCCGGCGTGTCGGCGTAGTAGAAGGAATGGTTGTAGTCGTGGGAGCACTCGAAGCCGCGCCAGAACTGGAAACCCAGCCGCCGCTTGGGGGGGACGAAGGCCTGGCGGCCATGTCCGTCGATGTGCCATTTGCCGATGTAGGCGGTGTGGTAGCCGGCCAGGTTGTAGCATTCCGCCAGCGGCACTGCGTCCGACGTGATGCCCACGTCGTTGACCATCACCCCGTGGGTGAGCGGGGCCTGCCCGGTCATCAGGGTCGCCCGGAAGGGACAGCAGACCGGCGTCCCCGCCGTGGCGTTGGCAAAATTGGCGCTCGCCGCCGCGAACCGGTCGATGCGGGGGG
>LVAZ01000512.1 GCA_001603055.1 Victivallales bacterium Lenti_02 | reverse complement strand
CCCTAGCTTCCGCCCGAATCGGCGGCGGCGGGCTTGACATTGCCCGTCCGCCGTCTACAGTTTTCCCCGTTCCCCAAGCGGGCGTCGTATAATGGTAATACCTCAGCTTCCCAAGCTGAAGCCGTGGGTTCGATTCCCATCGCCCGCTCCACCGAATTGCCCACCCCCCAGGCCCCAGCCTCGGGGGGTTTTGCTTTTCGGCCTGTGACTTGATTCCAGGCTGCTGCTGGCGGCTGTTCGAGCCGGAAGACAAAGGTTCCGTCGCGCAGCCAGGGGTCGAGCTTGCCGTTGCAGGCCGGAACCCGGAACGGTGCTCGGCTGCAAGGTCTTGAGCCCACCCCGGTGGCGCTGGAGTTTGGCCGCTTCTTTGTGCCGGAGGCACAGTATAACCATAGCCTGGGGTGCCAATCGGTTATTCCGCCCTGGAGGTGCGGGACAATTCGGGCGCCGGACCCGGTTCCATGCCGTCGGCAATGTCTTCTTTGTCTCGCTCATACAAGGGCGAAAAACGGGGAACCGCGCCAGTCCTGGGGCGACTGCCCCAGGCTATGATCGTGTAGTGCCTTCGGCACAAAAGCCTCGCGCCCCTCGGCTGATTTGTGCCAACTCCTGCGTACTTCCCGGAAAGAACTCGTAGGCAAAGTCGGACTTCGGCAAAACGCCAGGACTGGGCGAACTCCTGCCGACCGCAAGGATCGCCTTCTTTCACAGGTCGAAAAAAAACACCCCGCCGGGGCTACCGGCGGGGCGAGGGGAAAAGCGGACGGCTACGGAACCCAGGTGGGGTTGCAGTAGCTGGCCAGCAGGCCGTTCACGCGGACGGAACCGACATGGCCGTCGGCCCACAGCACGTTGGCCTGGGAGTTGTGGGGGAAGGCGAAGCGGGCGTTGGCGTTGAGCGAAAACTCGTTCGGCCAGACCTGGGTCACCCCGTCCACGCCCCAGATGGTCGAGCGGATGCACTCGGCCATGAGCAGGGTCTCGGTGGGCTTCCTCACCGCCGTGTTGGCGTTCGAGGTGAGGTAGGAGGAATTGTAGATGTAGTGGGTGCTGTCCACATCGTTCCAGGTGGTGCTGTTGCTCTCGCCGGCCCAGCCGCTCGGGCGGCCGGGGCACTCCCAGACCTTCTGGGCGTTCACGTACTGGTTCACCAGCGTCTTGTAGCCGCCGTTGCCGGGCACCCAGGCGGAACCGTTCCAGTAGTAGGACGGATACCGCTCCCGGTTGTCGTCCATGTACATGATGACCCCAAGCCCGAGCTGCTTCAGATTGCCGGTGCAGTTGACGGCGCGGGCCTTGGCGCGGGCCTGCTGCAGGGCGGGCAGCAGCATCGAGGCCAGAATCGCGATGATCGCAATCACCACCAGCAGCTCGATGAGCGTGAAGGCACAGGCACGGCCGACGCGACGGGGAAGATGCTTCATGCGGATGCGTTCCTTGTTACAGTGTGTTTCAGGACGGCGAAATCAAAGTTTCGATAAAAATACTATAATTTGCACTTTCAAATCCGCCATAGGCCCGCCGCGCCTTTTCCGCCGGGCCAGCCGGGACAACAAAAAACCCCGCCGGGACAGCCGGCGGGGCGAAGGGGGAAAAACGCGGCTACGGGGTCCAGGTGGGATAGAAGTAGCTGGGGATGAGCCCGTTCACCTTGACGGGACTGACGTGGCCGTCGGCCCAGAGGATGTTGGCATGGGAGTTGTGCGGGAAGGTGAGCCGGGTGTTGGCGTTGGCCGACAACTCGTTGGGCCACATCTGGGTCACCCCGTCCACGCCCCAGACGGTGGCATTGCGGTTTTCGGCAAAGACCACGGTCTCGGTGGGCTTGGCGAGGGTGCTGCCGGCCCGCGAGTTCATGTAGATACTGTAAATGAAGTGGCAGCTCGTGACGTCGTTCCAGGTGGCGGAGGAACCTTCGCCGGGCCAGCCGCTCGGCCGGCCGGGGCATTCCCAGGACTTCTGGTCGTTGATGTAGGGATGGACCAGGCCCTTGTAGCCGCCGTTCGGGGGCTGCCAGGCGGTGCCGTCCCAGTAGTAGGCCGGATAGCGCTCGCGGTTGTCGTCCACATACATGATGACGCCGAGACCGAGCTGCTTGACGTTGCCCGTGCAACTGATGGCCTTGGCCTTCGAGCGGGCCTGCTGCAGGGCGGGGAGGAGCATCGAGGCCAGAATCGCGATGATCGCGATCACGACCAGCAGCTCGATGAGGGTGAAGGCCAGAAGATGCCCGATCCGACTCTGTTGTTTCATCGCGTGTTTCCTTTTGCTGCAATTCACAGTCAGAAACTCAAAATGACCACAACTCGTCATCAATGTAGGGAATTTTCCCCGTAATTGCAAGTGCCGCTGGTGCAGTCGCAATTTTCGCGCCACCGGAAAGGGGGGAGAAGGGGCCGGTAGTCCCGCCACTCGTCCGGCTGGAAAAACACGCGGGCGAGGAAGAGCCCCTGCGGGGGCGCGGAGTCGGCGGCCGCGCCGCGGTCCCGCGCGGCCAGCACCTCGGCGGTGGCCGCGGGCGGGGCGCCGCCCCGGCCCACCTGCACCAACCAGCCCACCATGCCCCGCACCATCTTGTAGAGGAAGCTCTCGCCCACCACGTCGAAGCACAGCAGACCGTCGGCCGGCACCACCTCCACCCGGTGGACCCGGCGCACCGAGGACTCGACCTCGCGCTTGGGATTGGCGGCGAAGGAGGCGAAATCGTGCTCGCCGACCAGATATTTCGCCGCCTCGCGCATGGCCGTCAGGTCCAGCTCGCGCCGGTAGTGCCAGACGAAGGGGGAGAACATGGGCAGCAGGCGGTCGCCGGGATTCACCACGTAGGTGTAGGCCTTGCCGGCGGCGGCGAAGCGGGCGTTGAAGCCGAGGGGCACCTCGCGCACGGCGGTGAGCATCAGGTCCTCGGGCAGCCAGCGGTTGAGGATGCCGTGCAGGCGCTCGGGGGTGAAGTCGGCGGGGGTGTCGGCCTCGAAACTGGCCTGCTGGTCGAGGGCGTGGACCCCGCCGTCGGTGCGGCTGGTGCCCGCGACCCGCAGTTCGGGATCGTTGAACAGACGGCGCAGGCGGTCGGCCAGTTCCCCCTGCACGGTGCGCAGGCGGGGCTGGACCTGCCAGCCGCTGAAGCGGGTGCCGTCGTAGGCCAGGCTGAGATGCCAGCAGCGCCGGGTGCGCGCGGCGGTCGGTTCGGTTGCGGATGCCATCGTCTAGCGAAGTCCTGCGTTGCGGTGGTTGCGAAGCCCTCTATGTTAGCACGTTTTCCTGCCGAACCACGTTTTTCCGCCCGGAGTCCGCCCTTGTTGCCCGATGTTCCAGCCGAATCCCCTCTCCAGCGCGTGGCTGTCGCGGCCCGCGAAATCCTCGAGCGCAGCCCCGCCTGCCACGACTGGGACCACACCCTGCGGGTGCTGACCAACGCCCGCCGCCTGCGCGAACTCGAAGGCGGCGACCCCCTGGTGG
>LVAZ01000511.1 GCA_001603055.1 Victivallales bacterium Lenti_02 | reverse complement strand
TCCCTATACGGGCGATGCCGCCTTCGTCCCCCCACGCCAGACCGCCGCCCCGACCCCCGCGCCGGTCGCCCTCCCCGGCTGGCCCCTCGCCCCCGAGGCGGCGGCAACCCTCCAGGGAGCCGAACGGAATCTGGTCGTCGATCTCGGCGACGGCATCGAGCTGCGCCTCGTGCGCATCCCCGCCGGCCGCTTCGTCATGGGCGACGCCCACGGCTATCCCGACGAGCAGCCCCTCGCCGCCGTGACCATCGCCCAGCCCTTCTGGATGCTCCAGACCGAAATCACCAACGCCCAGTACCAGCTCTTCGACCCGAACCACGACAGCGGCGTCTACGACATGCGCTGGAAGGACCAGGTGGACCGGGGCTACTACGTCAACCAGCCCGGCAAACCCGTCATCCGCGTCTCCTGGAACCAAGCCGTCGCCTTCTGCGAATGGCTCGCCGCCAAAACCGGCCGCGCCTTCACCCTGCCCACCGAGGCCCAGTGGGAATGGGCCTGCCGGGCCGGAACCGGCACCGCCCTCTCCTACGGCGACCTCCGCGCCGACTTCGCCGAATTCGCCAATCTGGCCGACGCCACGACCCGGCAGCTTGTGGTCACCGGCGTCAACCCCCAGCCGGTGCGCAATCCCCATCCCCTCGCCGCCTATCTCCCCGCCGTCTTCGAGGTGGACGACAAGACCCTCCATCTCGCCCCCCCCGCCACCTATCGGCCCAACGCCTGGGGTCTCCACGACATGCACGGCAACGTGGCGGAGTGGACCCTCTCCCGCTACCAGCCCTATCCCTACCGCGAGGACGACGGGCGCAACGACCCGGCCGACCTCCGCGCCGAGCGCGTGGTCCGCGGCGGCTCCTGGCACGACCGTCCCCGGCAGGCCCGCTCCGCCTACCGCCTCGCCTATCCCGCCTGGCAACAGGTCTTCAACGTCGGCTTCCGCATCGTCGCCCCTGTCGCCGAGACCGAAACCGCCCCCCGCGCCGACCGCCGCTAGGCCAAAGCGACCCCGTCCCCGTGCAATTTTGTGCTGAACGTTTGCCGAATTCGTTTATTTGTGACATTTGTATGAAAAATGAATAGTCGTTCCATGCGTTTTGTGTGACCCGGTACCACGTTCGGCAACAGCGGAGGCTCGACCATCATGGCATTGCGCAGACAAGCCCGAGGATTCACCCTGATTGAGCTGCTGGTGGTCATCGCCATCATCGCGATTCTGGCCTCGATGCTTCTCCCCGCCCTCCAGCAGGCCCGCGAGAAGGCGCGCTCCATCAACTGCGTCGGCAATCTGAAACAGATCGGCCTGGGCAGCATGATGTACACTGACGACTACCGGCACATCCCCCCCAACTCCCGCGGCGTGGGGACCCTGGGCAGCGCCTGGTATCCCTGGTGGGTGAACCCCTACATCAACAACTACAAGGTCTTCATCTGCCCCTCCTACACCACGCTCCAGGGCACCGCCAACGCCCGGTCCGACGCGGGCATCAGCGGCAGCGACTGCGCCTGTGGCACCACCTACTGGCGGCTGCGCGGCGGCTACGGCCCCAACTACGGGGACACCGGTCGCCTGACCCCCTGGCCCGTGCCCCAGAACCGCACCCTCGCCGAAATCCCGGATCCCTCGGGCACCCTCGCCGTGGCCGACAGCCACTGCGTCGTCGCCTCCCCGCCCGACATCTGGCCCAGCGACGGCACCTGGACCGGCAACAAAGGCCAGAGCCTCCGCCACAACCGGGGCGCCAACGTGCTGTTCTGCGACGGCCACGTGGAATGGAAAGGCGAAGGCCACATGCTCCCCAACACCCTCGGCAGCGCCGCCCGCGGCATGTGGACCATCACCGCCGGCGACTGACCGAAACCCCCGTCAAACCAACCGCGCCCGGACCGCCCAGCAAGGAGGTCCGGGCGCTTGCATTTGCGCGTTTCCGAATCACGTTTCCGGTAGGGAAATGGAGAGTTCCCGGCGGGGGGAAACGATGGGTCGTTGCACCGCTCAAGGCATCCCGAACGAGGCGCCGGCATGGATAAATCGGTTGAATGGTTCTGTTTCCACCTGGTCGAGGAAGGGCTGCTCGACGCGCCCACCTGCATCGCGGTGGCCCACGCCATCGAGGAGCAAGGCTACAAGGTCGATCTCCAAATCTTCGCGCAGGCGGTGGTCGACAACGAACTCTGCGCCGACGTCGACACCCTCCAGCAGTTCATGCAGATGGCGAAGGACGAGGCCCGCAGCCTGGGCTTCCCCCCGGAAAGCATTTTCGAGGAAGCCGAGCCGAGTGCCGCCGAGCCGGCCAGCTACGAAACCAGCTTCGAGCAGAGCGAACTGCCGCCCATCGAGGAGCGGCCGCCGCTGGAAGTGCCCAGGGGGCAGACCTGGATGGCGGACTGGCCCGACCTCTCCCAGGCCGCCACCCTGGACCGGGAGGGCGCGGTGCGCCTGCTCAACGACTTCCTGCACAAGGCCCGGCAGGCCAAGTGCAGCGACGTGCATATCTCCTCCGGCTCCTACCCCTTCGTCCGGCGCTTCAAGAACGTCTATCTCATCCCCGGCCAGAAAGTCGTCACCCCCGAGGTGGCCGAAGCCATCAACACCGCCCCTTTGACCGAGGAGCAGCGGGAAGCCTTCTACCGCGAGTTCGACCTGGACTACAGCTACTCGATCAGCGAGGAGGACCGCTACCGCACCAACGTCCTCCGCCAGCGCCTCGGCATCGCCGGCTCCTACCGGCTCATCGACCGCGAGGTGCGCAGCCTGCGCGACCTCGGCTTCCAGCGCCCCGAGGTGATCGAGCGGCTGACCACCCACCACCAGGGCCTCATCCTCGTCACCGGCCCGGCCGGCTGCGGCAAGTCCTCCACCCTCGCCTCCCTGGTGGACTATATCAACCGCAACCGCCACGACCACATCATCTGCGTCGAGGACCCCATCGAGGTCATCCACCAGCCCATCAACTGCAACATCACCCAGCGCGAGCTGAACACCCACACCCGCAGCTTCGGCAACGCCCTCCGCGCCGCCCTGCGCGAGGACCCCGACATCATCGTCATCGGCGAGCTGCGCGACCTCGAGACCATCGAGATGGCCATCCGCTCCTCCGAGACCGGCCACCTCGTCATCGGCACCCTCCACACCGGCAGCGCCGCCACCACCATGGACCGCATCCTCGACGTCTTCCCCCCCAACCAGCAGGCCCAGATTCGCGCCATGGTCTCCGAAAGCCTCAAGGGCGTCATCTGCCAGCAGCTCCTGCCCAACAAGAACAACGACGGCGTCGCCCTCGCCGCCGAAATCATGCTCGGCACCCTCGCCGTCTCCAACCTCATCCGCGAGGGCAAGACCTTCCAGCTCCCCTCCACCATCCAGACCGGCCGCAATCTGGGCATGTCCACCATGGAACAGTCCTACTTCGACCTGTACATGACCGGCCAGCGCAACTTCGAGCAGACCATCCCCCTGGTACACAGCCAGGACCTGGTCCGCCAGATGCAGCAGAACGAGGCCCGGATGAACGCCAAGGCCGCCGGCCTGGACCCCGACAAGAAACGGGGCTGGGGCTTCAACCGCAAGTAACCCATCCCAAGAGGATACCAGACGATGCCCAGAATCGACGACTTCCTGCTGGCGATGGTGGACAAGGGCGGCTCCGACCTCCACCTGTGCAGCGAACTGCCCCCAAAAATCCGCGTCCACGGCGATCTCGAACCCCTCGACGAACCCCCCATCCCGCCCGACGAAATGGAGCGCATTCTCCACGAAATCTGCCCCGATGAGAAATGGGCCTGGTACCAGGAGAACCGCGACCAGGACTTCGCCTACGAAATCCGCAACGTCGCCCGCTTCCGCGTCAACTTCATGTACAACCATTTCGGGCCGGGAGCGGTGATGCGCATCATCCCCACCAAAATCCTCACCCTCGAGGATCTCCACCTGCCCCCGGTGCTCACCCAGGTCTGCGAATACCCCGCCGGCCTGGTGCTGGTCACCGGGCCCACCGGCAGCGGCAAGTCCACCACCCTCGCCGCCATGATGGACTACATCAACACCAAGTACCACAAGCACATCATCACCATCGAGGACCCCATCGAGTTCGTCCACCGCAACAAGGAATCCATCATCGTCCAGCGCGAAGTGGGTTCCGACACCACCTCCTTCGCCGCCGCCCTCCGCGGCGCCATGCGCGCCGACCCCGACATCATCCTCGTCGGCGAGATGCGCGACCTCGAAACCATCAGCCTCGCCCTCTCCTGCGCGGCCATGGGCCTCCTCGTCTTCGGCACCCTCCACACCAACAACGCCCCCAAAACCGTGGACCGCATCATCGACGCCTTCCCCGCCGACGAGCAGCCCCAGATCCGCGCCATGCTCGCCCAGTCCCTCCGCGCCGTCATCTCCCAGCTCCTCTGCCGCACCGCCGACGGCAAGGGCCGCGTCGCCACCCACGAAATCCTGCTCCACCACGAGGCCCTCGGCTCCACCATCCGCGAGGGTATGATCTCCAACATCCGCAGCATCATCGAACAATCCGCCGGGCGCGGCATGAAGAGCATGGACAGCGACCTCATGCGCCTCCTCGACGAGGGCCGCATCACCGGCTACGAAGCCTTCATGAAGGCCTCCAACAAGCAGGAATTCGAGAAGTTCCTCACCAAGGAAGACCACAACCGCATCAATGAATAGACTCATCCGCCCGCTCGCCCTGCTGCTGCTCCTCGCCGTCGGCCTCGCCGCCCAGACGGTGGACCTGCGCATCCTGCACACCGCCGACCTCCACGCCGCGCTCGAACAGGGCCGCGAGGAAGGCAGCGGCGGCATGCTCCGCATCGCCACCCTGATCCGGCGGCTGCGCGCCGAGGCCGGTCCCGAGCGGACCCTGCTGGTGGACTGCGGCGACACCTGCCAGGGCAGCCTGGTCGGCGCCCTCACCCGGGGTGCCATCGGCCCCGCCTTCCTCAATGCCCTCGGCTACGACGTCTGGGTCCCCGGCAACCATGAATTCGACTTCGGCACCCGCCGCTTCGTCGAACTCGGCGACGCCTTCAAGGGCATCCTGCTCTGCGGCAACGTCCGCGTCCCCGTGGACGGCAACCTGCGCGCCTGGCCCGGCTGGTGGATGATCGAGCGCGACGGTGCCCGCCTCGCCGTCATCGGCGCCAACGCCAGCTATCTCCGCAACTGGTATTTCGGCGAGGCCGCCAACTTCGAGGTGGACCGCGCCGTCGACCAGCTCGCCGCCCTCATGCCCGAAATCCTCCGCGCCAAGCCCGACGCCATCGTCCTCGCCATCCACCAGGGCTACATGGAGGCCGACCCCCGCAACGTCAACGAAATCCCCGAGATCGTCCGCCAGTTCCCCGAGATCGACCTGATTCTCGGCGCCCACACCCATATGCCCCGCCCCGGCCAGCGCCTCGGCGTCAAAACCTGGTACGTCCAGCCCCCCAGCCACGGCGCCAGCCTCGTCCAGGTGGACCTGCGCCTCGATCTCGCCGAAAAACGGGTCGCCAGCATCGAATCCAAGCTGATCGAGGCCGGCGCCGACATCCCCCACGACGAGGCCACCCTCGCCACCGTCGGCCCCATGCTCGAAGCCGCCCGGCAGGCCGCCGCGCAGCCGGTGGGCAGCATCGCCCGCCCCCTCGCCGCCGACGGCACCCCCGGCATCGACTGCGCCACCTCCGAGCTGCTCTGCCGGGTGCTGGCCGAAGCCGCCCGCTGCCCCGTCGTCGTCCACGGCAAGCTCTCCCCCCTCGGCCTCCCCGCCGGCCCCGTCCGCGAGGCCCAGCTCTTCGACCTCGTCCCCTACGAGAACGAAATCTTCACCGCCAGCCTCACC
>LVAZ01000064.1 GCA_001603055.1 Victivallales bacterium Lenti_02 | reverse complement strand
CCCGCCGTCACAGCAGGTTGCAGCCGACGGCGCGGCAGGCTTCGGCCAGCGCGGGGGGAGGCGCGGCCTCCGAGACGATGCAGGCCAGCTCGGACAACTCGCAGACCCGGAACAGGGCCTCCCGGCCGAACTTGCTGCCGTCCGCCAGCAGAATCGTCGTCTCGACCCGCTCGACCAGCTCGCGCAGGAAGGCGGCGTGGTCCTCGTGGAAGGTGAAGGCGCCATCGGTGGAGACCCCGACGGCGGAGAGGAAGACCTTGCGCAGGCGGAGATGGCGCACGGCCTCGCGGGTGATGCCGCCGAGGAAGGAGTTGAGCTGGAAATGGTAGGAGCCGCCCAGCGAGAGCAGCGTGAAGCTGCGGGGAAAGGTCGGGAACTCGTTGGCGATGGCGTTCGAATTCGTCACCAGGGTCAGGCGGTGCAGAGCGCCCGAGCGGATGGCGCGGGCCAGATACAGGGAGGTGGTCGAGGAATCGAGAAACACCACATCGTCCTCCTCGATCAGAGTCAGCGCCTTCTCGGCGATGGTCTTTTTCCCCTCGCAGTTGCGGCGCAGACGGATGGCGAAGCCGCTGTTCCAGCCTTCCTCCCCGTTCGGCGGGGCGAGGTACTCGACGCCGCCGTGGACCTTCCGCACCAGGCCCGCCGCCATCATCTCGTCCAGATCGCGGTGGACCGTGGCCACCGAGACCCCGAAGTGCTGGCAGATTTCGGCAATGCTGCCGTGCCCCCGCTCCCGCAGGTATTCCCGCATCTCCTGCCGCCGAATGTCCGCCAGTTGCGCCATAGTCCGCCATACCTGTCCGTGAAAACCAAAACTGAGACAATGACCGATTCGCCGGATTCAATTTCTCACAGTTTCTCATACTTTCAAGCACAGCACACCAAAAACACCCCGACTCCCGGCGATTTTCCGGCTACAAGCACTGAAAAACTTGTCACACTGAATCACTTTTTCGCAAAATATTTCTTGAACCGTCGCCGGACTGGTCTATCTTGAGGTCCGTGGACAAAGACGCGCCCGTTTGGCTTTATTTATCCAGGAAGCACAGCATGGCCAAGATCGCGATCATCGGCGCCGGAGGAGTGATATTCGCCCGGCGGTTCATCACCGACATTCTGCTGCGGGACCGTCTGCGCGGGTCGCAACTGGCCCTGATGGACATCAGCGCCGAGCGTCTGGCGAACACGGTGGCCGTCACCCGCAAGATCGGCGAGGCGATTGGCTGCACGCCCGACCTGCTCGTCACCACCCATCTGACCGAGGCGCTGGACGGGGCGGACTATGTGCTGACCATTTTCCGGATCGGCACCCTCGACCACCAGCGGCTGGAGCATGAGATTCCGGCCAAGTACGGGGTGGACCAAGTGGTGGCCGACACCCTCGCTCCCGGCGGCATTTTCCGCGCCCTGCGCGTGCTGCCCGCGCTGACCGAAGTGGCCGAGACGATGATGCGGGTCTGTCCCCGGGCTCTGCTGCTGAACTACGTGAACCCGATGAGCATCAACATCTGGGCGCTGGCCAAGGGGACCGGGGTACGGGCGGTGGGCCTGTGCCACGGGGTGCAGCACACGGCCAAGGCCATGGCCTCCTACATCGGCGCGCCGGCCGCCGAGGTGACCACCCAATGCGTCGGCGTGAACCACCAGGCGTTCTTCCTCCGCTTCGAGCACCAGGGACAGGACGCCTATCCGCGTCTGCGCGAGGCACTGGCGAACCCGGCCGTCTACCATCGCGACCGGGTGCGCTTCGAGCTGTTCCGCCATTTCGGCTGTTTCTGCACCGAGGCGAGCGGGCACAGCAGCGAGTACGTGCCCTACTTCCGCAGCCGTCCCGACCTCATCGACCAGTTCTGCCGGATTCCGGAAGGGGAGCCCTCGACGCCCGGCAAACGGATGTCGGCGGGCGAGCCCCACGCCGCCCTCGAGGTCTGCGAGGAACTCCAGCGCAACTGGCAGAAGAGCGTCGAGCGCATTCTCGCCGCCGACCAGCAGCCCGACCTCACCCGCAGCGAGGAGTACGGCGTCCAGATCATCGAGGCGATCGAGACCGGTATCCCGACCTGCATCAACGGCAACGTGATGAACGGGGCCGGGCTGATCGCCAACTATCCCCGCGAGTGCTGCGTCGAGGTGCCCTGCCTGGTGGACCGCAACGGGGTGCAGCCCTGCGCGGTGGGCGACATGCCCGAGCATCTGGCGGGCCTCAACCGGGCCATGATCACGGTCCAGCATCTGGTCGCCAACGGCTATCTTGAGCGGAACCGCGAGATGATCTTCCACGCCATGTGCCACGATCCGCTGACCAAGGCCGTCTGCTCGCTGGCCGAAATCCGGGCCATGACCGACGAGATGTTCGCCGCCTTCCGGGAGGTCATCTCCCCCGAATTCAACGCCTGAGGATGCGCATGAACGAGAAAACCTACGATTTCGTCGGCCTCGGCTACGGGGGGATGGACACCTACTGCGTCCTGCCCCGGATTCCGCACGACGAGAAGGTGCGGATCGAGCGCATGCTCCGCCAGGGCGGCGGCCCGGCCAGCACGGCCACCGTCGCCGCCGCCCGCCTGGGCCTGCGCACCGCGCTGGTGAGCGCCACCGGCGACGACGCGGACGGGCGGGAAATCCTCCGCCAGCTTGCCATCGAGGGCATCGATACCCGCCATGTCCAGATTCAGCCCGGCGCGGCCTCCCCCGTGGCCTATTGCTGGATCGACGCCGCCACCGGCGCCCGTTCCATCGCCTGGTCCCTGGGCACCGTGGCCTATCTGGAGGCCAGGGACATCGACCCGGCGGGCTTCGCCGACACCCATGCCCTGCATCTGGACAGCCACCACCCCGCCGCCGCCGTCCGCGCCGCCGAGGCGGTCCATGCGGCGGGCGGCAAGGTCTTCCTCGATGCGGGCACCTGCAACGAGCGGACCTGCGGCCTGCTGCCCCATTGCGACGTGGTCATCACCTCCGAGCCCTTCGCCCGCGACTGGATCGGCCGGGACGACCCCGAGGCCGTCATCCAGAAACTGCACGGACTGGGCGTTTCCTGGGCGGGCGTGACCCTCGGCCGCCGGGGCAGCATCGCCAGCGACGGCAGGCAAACCATCACCATGCCCCTGCATCCGGTGGAGCCCATCGTGGACACCACCGGCGCGGGCGACGTGTACCACGGCGCCTTCGCCGCGCGCTACGTCGAGTTCGTCAAAGCCGGCCAAGCGCCCGAGCTGCGCGAGTGCATGCGCTTCGCCACGGTGGTGGCCGGATTGAAATGCCGCGAGCTGGGCGGGCGCACCGCCATCCCGACCCGCCGCGAAGTGGACGCCTTGTCGTAAACCTGTAGCCCCATTCAACCCAAGGGATATTTTCGATGAAACTGAAAGTCGGTTACGCCCCCCAGGCCAAGCTCAGTTGGATCAACCCCACCCTCGAAGAAAGCCGCCGCAAGTCCATCGCCGCCCTCGAAGCCCTCGGGGCCGAGGTGGTGGCGGGGCCGCTGCTGACCAGCGACGAGGGCGCGATGGAGCTGGCGGATGAATTCCGCCGCCAGCAGGTGGATGTGATGGTCTTCCACTATCTCACCTTCCCCCTCGGCAGCATGACCCCGATCCTGGCCCAGCGGGTCGGCGTGCCGGCCATCCTGTGGAGCGCGCCCGAGCCGCCCTTCGACGGCGGTCGCCTCAAGGCCAACTCCTTCTGCGCCTCGAACATGAACTGCCACGCCCTGACCAAGCTGCACCATCCCTACGGTTTCGTCTTCGGCACGCCCGAAACCGCCGCCGCCGACCTGGCCCGCCACTTCCGCGTGGCCGCCTGCATCAAGCGTCTCCGCACCGCCCGCCTCGGCGTGGTCGGCTCGCGCGTCCCCGGCTTCTACACCTCCGCCTTCAACGAGATGGAGCTGCGCCGCCGGCTCGGCGTCGAAATCCAGTTCATCGACCTGCTCGAAATCGTCCACACCGCCGAGCATCTCTCCCAGGAGAAAGCCGACGCGGCCTACGCGCACATCACCAAGGACGCCGGCTGCGGCGGCTGCGCGACCGAGGAGCAACTGCGCAAGGCGGCCCGCCTCTACGCCTCCTTCGTCGAGTACAAGAACAAGCTGAAACTGGACGGTTTCGCCGTGAAGTGCTGGCCCCAGTTCGGCGACATCTACGGCATCGCGGTCTGCTCGACCGTCGGCCAGCTCACCAACGACGGCATGGTCGCGAGCTGCGAGGGCGACGTGTACGGGGCGGTGGCCATGCTCATCCTCCAGGAACTCACCGGCATGGCCCCCTTCTACTGCGACCTGATCTCCTTCGAGGACGCGGCGAACGTGGGCGTGGGCTGGCACTGCGGCGCGGCCCCGATCTCCCTCTGCGCCGAAGGCTGCACCAGCAAGCTCGGACTCCACTCGGTGATGGACGGCGGCAACATCAAGGGCGTCACCCACGACTTCCCCCTCAAGCCCGGCCCGGTCACCTTCACCCAGTTCGGCGAGGACGCCGACGGCGACTACCGGTTCCTGATCGCCGGCGGCGAAGGGCTCGAAACCCGCCTGGCCCTGCCCGGCAACCCCCTCCGCATCCGCTTCGAGGCCCCTCTCCCCACCCTGGTCGAAACCATCATCGAGGGCGGTTTCTCGCACCACTACACCGTCGGCTACGCCGATCTCAAGGCCGATCTCAAACTGCTGTGCAAGTGGCTCGGCATCAAGCCGGTGCTGGTCTAGACCAACCCCGAACCGAAGGCAGGAAACCATGGGCAACCGCACGAACCGACTGATCCTGGGAGCACTGGCCATGACCGTGACTCTTGGCGCGCGCGAGTTCTTTGTCGATTCCCTCCACGGCGACGACGCGCAGGCGGGGACATCCCCCGCCGCAGCCTGGCAAAGTCTGGCCCGCGTCAACGGGGCCGACCTCCAGCCGGGGGACACCGTCCGCTTCGCCCGCGGCCGCCAGTGGCGGGGATATCTGACGCCGAAGAGCGGCAGCGAGGGGGCACCGGTCACCTACACCTCCTATGGCGAGGGGGAAAAGCCCCTCCTGCTCGGTTCGGTGGCCCAGGACAACCCGGAAGACTGGGTGCCCGCCGGGGAGAACCGGTGGGCCACCCGTCCGCCCGAATACCGCGACGGCGAAGTGGTCATGGACTACCGCCGGAGCGAATGGAACTGCCACCGCGAGTCGGGAGCCGTCGTGGACGTGAGCCGCGAGGAGGCGGCGGACGGGGTCATCTACCGCCTGGCCTGCCAGAACAGCGGCACCGCCGGAAACCACATCCAGCTCTGGGGACCGTTCCCGGAATGGGAGGCGGTGGAGGGTGCCAGCCTGCTCAGCTTCCGCTTCCGCGCCCGCTGCTCCACCCCCTTCACCATCGAGCGCATGCGGGTAATGCGGGGCGGCTCGCCCTGGAACGCCTACGGCACCGGCGGCGGGGCCAAGATCACCGCCGAGTGGCAGGAGTTCGCCGTGCGGTTCGTCATGAGCGGACGGGGGGAAAACCCCCGCCTGCACGCCTCCCTGGGCAGCAACCTGCCCGCCGACTCCGTCCTCGAATTCCAGCCCATCGACATGCGCACCACCGCCAGCACGGGCGGCCTGAGCCTGCCCCATGACGTGGGCATTCTCGTCCTCGACCACGGCAAGGCCTGTGGCCGGAAACGCTGGAGCAGCGAGGACCTCCCCGAACCCCTCGACTACTTCTACGACGGCGCGGCCGGCCAGGTGGTCGTCAACTGCCCGGAAAATCCGGGCGCCCGCTACGGCAGCGTCGAGCTGGCGCTCACCCGCCACATCGTCAGCCAGGGCGGCGCGCGCCATGTGGTCTACGACGGCCTGGCCCTGCGCTACGGCGCCGCCCACGGCTTCGGCGGCGGCAACACCGCCTCCATCATCATCCGCAACTGCGACATCTCCTACATCGGCGGCGGCCACCAGTACACCCGCAACGGCCGCCCCGTGCGCTACGGCAACGGCATCGAGTTCTGGGGCGCCGCCCGCGACCATCTCGTCGAGAACAACCGCATCTGGGAAATCTACGACGCCGCCCTCACCAACCAGGGCCGCGGCCCGGACTCGAAGCAGATCAACATCACCTACCGCAACAACATCATCTGGAATTCCGAATACTCCTTCGAGTACTGGAACAACCCCGAAACGGCGGAGACCCGCGACATCCTCTTCATCAACAACACCTGCGTCAACGCCGGTGTCGTCTGGTCCCACGACCAACGCCCCGACCGCAACGGCAGCCACCTGATGATGTACACCAACCAGGCGCAATCCTCGGGCATTGTCATCAAGTACAACATCTTCGCCCAGTCCACCGACTGGGGCAGCCGGTTCAGCGCCGGCTGGAAGCCCCTGCCCGAGATCGACTACAATCTCTGGCACGAGCCCGACGGCCATATCTGCTGGTTCTTCAAGGAGAAACTCCCCGCCGACGACATCGAGGGCTACCGGGAAAAGACCGGCTTCGACAAGCATTCGATCTTCGCCGATCCCGGTTTCGTGGACGCCGCCAACGGCGACTTCCGTCTGCGCCCCGACAGCCCCGCCCGCAAGGTCCGCCCCGACGGCGGCCCCGTGGGTGCCGAATCTCTCTGGTAAGGAAAGCGAGCGAATCATGAACCACCACATCTCCTGTCCGGCCAAGCCCGGCTTCAACCGTGTCTTCGAAATCGGCGAACGGGGCATGAACCTCACCGGGTTCGGCCTGCTGAAACTGGCGGCTGGTGAGAGCTGGTCGTCCGACTCCGGCGGCAACGAGATCGCCCTGGTCGTCCTCGGCGGCACCTGCCGGGTTGCCGGCGACGGCTTTGACTTCCCGAAGGTCGGCGAACGGGCCGACGTCTTTTCCGGCTATCCGTTCACCGTCTACATCCCCTGCGGCCGGAGCTATTCGGTGACGGCGCTCACCGCCGTCGAGGTCGCCGTCTCGGAATCCCCCAGCGATCTGGCCAGCCAGCCCGTTCTGGTGCGTCCGGACGAGGTGGCCCCCAGCTTCATGCGCATCGGCCAGGGCAACTTCACCCGCGACGCCGTCGTCATGATCGGCAACGACTTCGCCACCCGCCACTTCTTCATCGGCGAAGCCTGGGTCCCCTCCGGCAACTGGGCCAGCTATCCCCCCCACCGCCACGACGCCGACAATCTCCCCGACGAGATCGACATGGAGGAATTCTACTTCTTCCGCTTCAACCCCAAGGGCGGCTTCGGCATCCAGAAAGTCTACACCGACGATCTGACGACCGACGCGGCCTACACCGTGCGCGAGAACGACACCGTGGCCATTCCCGAGGGCTACCATCCCGTGGTCACCGCCCCCGGCTACACCATGTACTACCTCTGGGTGATGACCGGCGCCAACAACCGCGGCTTCATCTCGCACAAGGACAGCGCCCACGCCGCCGCCGTGGCCGGAAAACCAGCATGACCACCGCCCGCCCCATTCCGGACCAGCCGCTCCTGCTCGGCATCGACCTCGGCACCAGCGGCTGCAACGTCACCGTCATCGACGCCCAGGGCCACATCGCGGGCGAAGGCTTCGGCGAGTACCCCACCCACCGCCCCCATCCCGGCTGGGCCGAGGAAGACCCCGAGGACTGGTGCCGGGTGCTGCGCAGCATCCTCGCGGAACTCCGCGAGCGCCTCGATTTCGACCGCATCGCCGCCATCGCCCTCGATGCCTCCACCCACAACGCCGTCCTCCTCGACCGCGACATGCAGGTGGTCCGCCCCACCATCATGTGGACCGACCAGCGCGCCGTCGCCGAGGCGGCGGAACTCAATCGCGAACACGGCGACATCATCTTTTCCACCGGCTACCAGATGGCCGCCCCCACCTGGACCCTGCCCCAGATGCTCTGGCTCCAGCGCCACGAGCCCGAGGCGCTCCAGCGCACCACCCGCATGATGTTCGTCAAGGACTATGTCCGCTGGCGGCTCACCGGCGAATGGTGTACCGACACCATCGACGCCCAGGGCACCCTCTTCTTCGACATGGCCAACACCCGCTGGTCCGAAGAACTCTGCGCCCTGGCGGGAATTCCCCTGAGCATCCTGCCCCCCCTGGTCAAACCCACCGACGTGGTCGGCGAGGTCACCGCCCGAGGCGCGGCGGAATTCGGTCTGCCCCGGGGCATCCCCGTGGTGGCGGGAACCTCCGACTCCGCCGTCGAGGACTACGCCGCCGGGGCCATCGAGCCGGGAAGCTGTATCCTCAAACTCGCCACCGCGGGCAACGTCAACGTCATGATCGACCGGGCCGTCCCCCATCCGAAGACCCTGACCTACTCCCATGTGGTCCCCGGTCTCTGGTACACGGTGGTGGCCACCAATACCGCCGCCCTTGCCCAGCGCTGGTTCCGCGACCATTTCGGCGCCGCCGAAGTGGCCGAATGCGCCGCCAGCGGACGCAAGGTCTACGCCCTCATGGACGACGAGGCTGCCACCGTCCCGCCCGGCGCCGAGGGGCTGTTCTTCCATCCCTACCTCCAGGGCGAGCGCGCCCCGTACTGGGATGCCGACCTCCGCGCCAGCTTCGTCGGCGCCACCATGCGCCACACCCGCGCCCACTTCGTCCGCGCCCTCCTCGAGGGCGTCGTCTTCTCCCTGCGCGACTGCTTCCGCACCATCGAGGAAATGGGCCTGCCCGTCCATGAGTTCCGCCTCATCGGCGGCGGGGCGAAAAGCGCCCTGTGGACCCAGATCGTCGCGGATGTCTTCGGCCACGACGTCGTCGTCCCCCTCGGCTGCGACGCCTCCTTCGGCTCCGCCCTCCTGGCCGGGGTCGGCGTCGGCATCTTCCCCGACGAAGGCAGCGCCGTCCGCCAGTGCCTCCGGGAGAAAGCGCCCTGCGCCCCCCAACCGGCCGCCAGCGACCGCTACCAGCGGCTTCTGCCCCTCTACTACCAGATTCACGACGCCCTCGCCCCCGTCTACCATCAACTCCGCAATCTCTAGATAGCCCCAGGAATCCAGCCATGCTGCCCTCGCCCGACAACTACCTCTTCCGCATGATCTACAGCGAACTGCTCGACGCCGTCGGCCCCGAGGGCATCCGGACCGGCGACGCGGAGAAGCTCGGCCATTCCATCGACTACTACTGGATGCCCGAGATGTGGCACGACCGCAACCAGCCGCCCCGGCCCCCGGATGTGATCGTCCTGCCCGACAACACCCAGCAGGTCGCCAAGGTGATGAAGATCGCCAACACGTACCGCATCCCCGTCACCCCCTGGGGCGGCGGCTCCGGCTCCCAGGGCGGCGCGCTCCCCATCTACGGCGGCATCATCCTCGACACCAAGCGGATGAACCGCATCCTCGAGATCGACACCGAGTCCCTCACCATCACCTGCGAGACCGGGGCCAACACCCAGCAGCTCGAATGGGCCGTCGAGAAGGCCGGTTTCTCGACCATGCACTTCCCCGCCTCCATCGCCTGCGCCACCCTCGGCGGCTTCCTCGCCCACCGCGGCACCGGCGTGCTCTCCACCAAGTACGGCAAGATCGAGGACATGGTCATGTCCCTCGAAGTCGTCACCCCCGAGGGCGAAATCATCAACACCCTCCCCGTCCCCCGCCACGCCTCCGGCCCCGACCTCACCCAGCTCTTCGTCGGCAGCGAGGGCACCCTCGGCGTGATGACCAAGGTCACCCTCAAAATCCATCCCATCCCCGAAGTCCGCAAATTCCACGCCTTCCTCTTCAAGGACATGCACAGCGCCATGGCCGCCGGCCGGGGCATCATGGCCAGCCGCCTCCGCCCCTGCGTCATCCGCCTCTACGATGGCCCCGAGACCGCCAAGGTCATCAAGAAGGTTCTCGGCATCGAGCGCCAGGGGGCCTATCTGGTCTTCGGCTTCGACGGCGACCGGGCCATGGTCGAGCTGGAAATGGCCAAGGCCTGCGCCATCTGCCGCGAGCAGAACCCCGAGGACCTCGGCACCGAAGCCGGGGAGACCTGGTGGGAGAACCGCTACAAGTTCTTCTATCCCCCCTACATGTTCCAGCTCCCCCAGGCCTTCGGCACCCTCGACACCGTCGCCACCTTCGCCAACATCGAGAAGGTCTACTGGGCGATGAAGGAAACCGTCGAGACCAACTTCCCCCAGGCCACCTACATCGGCCATTTCTCCCACTGGTACGAGTGGGGCTGCATGCTCTACGCCCGCTTCATCATCGAGCACCCCCCCGCCGACCCCGCC
>LVAZ01000510.1 GCA_001603055.1 Victivallales bacterium Lenti_02 | reverse complement strand
TCACCGCCCCCACCTACACCGTGGAATTCGACCTCCGGGCCAAGGACTAGCCCCCGGACGCACCCCAGCAGAACGAGAAGGAAGAAGCGATGAAGAACGAGAAGTTTGGTTTCGGCATCATCGGTTGCGGCGTGATCGCCCCCACCCATGTGAAGGCCATCGTCGCCTGTCCCGAGGCGGAGCTGGTGGCCTGCTGCGACGTCGACGAGGAGAAGGGGCGCAAATTCGCCGCCGACAATGGCGGGGTGGCCTTCTTCGCCGACTACCGGCAGATGGTGGCGGACCCGAGGGTGGACGTGGTCTGCGTCTGCACCCCCTCCGGCATCCATGCCGACTGCGCCATCGCCGCCGCCCAGGCCGGGAAGCACGTCTTCTGCGAGAAACCCCTCGACATCGACCGCGGCCGCATGACCGCCATGATCGACGCCTGCCGCCAGGCCAAGGTGAAGCTCGGCTGCGTCTTCCAGAGCCGCACCTATCCCGACAGCATCCGGATTCGCCAGGCCATCGCGGACGGGGTGCTCGGCAAGATGACTCTGGGCGACGCCTTCCTCAAGGACTACCGCTCCCGCGCCTACTACCAGAGCGCGGGCTGGCGCGGCACCTGGGCGCTCGACGGCGGCGGCGCCCTGATGAACCAGGGCGTCCACGGCGTCGACCTGCTCCTCTGGCTGATGAACGACGAGGTCGAGCGCGTCTTCGCCCGCGCCGACCACAAGGTGCGGGACATCGAGGTCGAGGACACCTGCGTGGCCTGCCTCCAGTTCAAGAGCGGCGCCTTCGGCACCATCATCGGCACCACCTCCTGCAATCCCGGCGAGACCCGCCGCATCGAGCTGCACGGCGACATCGGCACCATCATCAACACCGGCAACAAGATCACCCGCTGGGCCATCGCCGGCGAGCCCGACGGCCGCGCCAAGCAGATCGAGGCCGGCCCCGCCAACGTCGAGGAAGGCACCACCGGCGACAACAAGGCCGTCGCCTCGCAGGGCCACGAGTTCCTGGTGGACGATCTGGTCCAGGCCATCAAGGCGGACCGGGACCCCTACATCACCGGCGAATCCGCCCGCAAGGCGGTGGACCTGATCCTCGCCATCTACGAATCCGCCCGCACCGGCAAGGACGTGGTCCTCGCCGGCTGACGGGTCACCCCGGAGTTCGCCCCCCCATGAGAGTCCGCGCTTCGCTCATTCTGGCTCTGCTGTTCCTGCCGGCGGCGGTCCGCGCCGCCGACGAGGAGCTGCCCAAGGGCCGCGAGATCATCGGCAACGGCCGGTTCGACCAGTCCACCACCGGCCCGGTCGGCTGGATGACCCGGGACAGCGGCGGGCTCGGCTCCTTCAAGCTGGTGCCGCCCGCCAAGGGGCAGACGTCCGGGGCCCTCGCCGTCCAGTGCGTCAAGACCAGCCCCCGGCCCTGGTATCTCGAACTGCGCCAGCGCATCGGCGACCAACTGCTCCGGGGGGAACGGGTGTTCATCACCTTCGAGTATAAAATCTCGAAGGACTACGTGTTCCACTTCTACTGGCAGAAGGAAACCGCGCCCTGGCCGAAGATGCTGGCGCTGCGCCTGTCGGAGCCGGTGGGAGTCTGGCACAAGGTCCAGGTCTCCGTGCCGGTGGACGAGGACCTGGCCGGCGGGGCCACCTCGATCACCTTCCACCTGGCCGAGTCCCTGGGCACGGTCGAACTGCGCAACATCCGGGTGATCGCCGTCTCGCCGCGGGTGGATCCCGCCACGTTGCCCAGCACCGTCGAGCCGGTCTTCGGCGGCGACTTCTACGACAACGACTGGCGCAACGCCGCCCTCTACCGCATCGCCGAAAACCGGCAGAGCCCGGTCCGGATTCTGGTCCGGCAGGGCAGGAAGCCGATTCCCGAGGCCAAGGTCCACCTGCGCCAGACCAGCCGCCCCTTCTCCGTCGGCGTCGAGGCCAAGACCCCGCTGCTGGTGGAGGGGGGGCTGGACGAACCCCAGCTCCAGGCTCTGGTTGCCCGGCTCGACGACGCCCGCAGCCTGCTTCCCGCCTACCGCCGCAAGATCTTCGAGTCGGGGCTGTTCGACGCCCTGACCCTGGAAACCGCCCTGATGTGGCGCGAGCACGACGCCTGGGGGAAGAATATGGCCAAGGCGGCGCTGCAGACGGCCAAGGCGCGGGGCATGGCCACCCACGGCCACGCCCTGCTCTGCCCCGCCTTCGATTTCCTCCCCGACCCCGCCGGCTACCGCCAGATGACGCCCGAGACCCTGGCCAACCGCCTGCTCTACCACGTGCGCGCCATGGCCACCGAATACACCGGCCTGGTGGACCGCTGGGAAGTGCTCTTCGGCCCGCTCACCTACGACGACGCCTACGACAAGACCGGCGTGGACCTCCTCCCCGCCAGTTTCCGCACCGCCCGCCGCCACCTGCCGGGCACGCCCCTGCTGCTGGCCGACGCCAGGGGCCTCATGGAACCCACCTCGAACTACATCTCCGAAACCATCGAGCTGGTCCACTGGCTCCGGCTCGAACAGGCCGAGGTGGACGGCCTGGTGCTCAACGCCCGCCTCACGCAGCCCTACACCGCCCCCCAGGCCATGGACGAACGCCTCGGGCTGATCCGGCGCGATCTGCCGAACACCCCCGTCTACATCGCCTCCCTCGAGCTCGATGTCGCCCGCGAGGAGGCCCAGGCCCACATGCTGCGGGACCTGTTCATCTCCTTCTTCTCCAACCCCCATGTGGCCGGGGTCAGCCTGGCCAACATCTGGGAGGCCGAAGCCCCCAAGCCCAACGCCGCCCTCTACCGCCGCGACTTCTCGCCCAAACCCTCCGGCGCCATGCTCGAGGAATTGCTCGGCACCACCTGGCGGACCGACAGGGAAGTGACCACCGACGAGCGGGGAGTCGTCTGGCTCCGCGCCTTCCACGGCACCTACGAGGTAACCGTCAGCGTGGACGGCGACAAGCGGCAGGGCACCGTCACGGTGGCCCCCGGCGGCACCGAGATTCTCGTGGACCTCGAGGTCAGGGAAAAACCCATCGCCGCCCAGGAACTGAGCGTCAAGCCGATTCCCGACTCGGTCCGAGTCGTTCCCGTCAAGGCCAGTTGGCAGGTTCCCCTCGAGGAGGAAATGCCGGCTCCGCCCCCCGCGCCCAAGCTCGACTGATCCGGCTGGACAAGGCCGGGGCGGGTGGTATGCTTGAGTCACACCCCGATTCGCGGAGAGCCGCCATGCGCCTTGCCACCCTGTCCGCCCTTGCCATCCTGTCCGCCGTTCTCCCCCTTGCGGAGGGCCAGACCATGACCCGCGTGCCCGGCACCTTCTACGTCTCGCCCCGGGGTAGCGACCAATGGAGCGGCACCCTGCCCGAACCCGCGCCGGACGGCGCGGACGGCCCCTTCGCCACCGTCGGCCAGGCCCGCCTGGCCCTGCGCGCCATGGCCCGCGACATGGACCGGCGGGTCGTTCTCCGCGCGGGCACCTACCATCTCGACGAACCCCTCGCGCTCGGGCCGGAGGACTCGGGCACGGCGGACCATCCGGTGGTCTACACCGCCGCCGAGGGCGAGCGGGCAATTCTCAGCGGCGGGCGCCCCGTCACCGGCTGGCAGCGCGGCGAGGACGGC
>LVAZ01000509.1 GCA_001603055.1 Victivallales bacterium Lenti_02 | reverse complement strand
GGTGTCCCGGCCCGCCGCGTCCCGCCAGGTTCCGGCGATTTTCGCCCCTCCCCTGCCCGGAAGAAGGCGGGGTTCATTGATGTTCCAGGAGGCCTGGGCCATGTTCGGCGGCGCGCCGGGAAGGAGGGACGCCGTGAAGCCGACGCGGGCGACCTTGGGGAACTGCTCGCCGCCCCGGTAGGCAAGGCTCTCGATCCCGAGCAGAGGCAGCAGGGCCGCGTCCGCATGGTAGAAGCAGATCAGTTTGCCGCCGCCGCCGACAAAGGTCGTCAGTTCCTTGGCCGCAGGCGCCGGCAGGGTCGGGTTCTGGGGCAGGATGGCGACCTTGGCGGCCGCCAGCGCCGCCGCGTCCAGCTTGGTGTCTTCCACCGTCCGGCTGGCGATGCCAACCGCCTGCAACCGGCGGCGCACCTTTTCGATCGATTCGTCGATGGTGCTCTGCGTGGTCCAGCGGGTGGGGGTTTCCAGGATTTGGCGGACCAGGACCACCTCCGCCGCCGGGGCCAGAGCGGGCAGGACGAGGACACCGAGACAGGCAAGCCAGCGGATGCTATTCATGGCGGTGGTATTTCCAGACGGGGAGTGGATCATGTTTCGGGCTGAAATCGTCGGGGTCGTTGACCCGGGCCGTCTCCGGGGCGGGCACGTAGCCGTGTTCGAGCAGGGGATCGTTGGTCCGTTCCATCCAGGCCGCGAGCCGGCCCTTCAGATCGGCCAGCACCTCCGCATAGGCGGGATCGGCCGCCAGATTGCGGCTTTCGTTGGGATCGAAAACCAAGTCGAAAAGCTGTTCCTCGGGCGGGGCCTGGTCGCCCCAGCCGGCGGCTGCCCAGACATCCTTGCTCAGGCCGTCGTCGCAGTTCGGCAGCACCGGCCTGGTGCGCCCGTCGTAGCGCCGGATATACTTCCAGCGCTCGGTGCGCACCGCCCGCACGGGTTCGTAGGACGCATGGTAGTTCACCTCGAAGAACGCCTCCTCGTGCAGGTGGTCCACCTCGTTCCGCGCCAGCGGCCCCAGCGAACGGCCCTCCAGCCAGGCGGGCGGCTCGATCCCGGCCAGTTCGCAGATGGTCGGGAAGACATCCAGATGGGTGACCATGCGGTCCACCACCTTGCCGCCCGAGAAGCCGCCGGGGCCGCGCAGAATCAGCATCACCCCGATGCCGCTGTCGTGCAGGTTGCACTTCATGCGCGGGAAGGCGATGCCGTGGTCGGTGGTCGAGACCACCAGGGTGTTTTCGGCCAGCCCGTTGCGATCGAGCGCGGCCAGCACCTGCCCCACCTTGTCGTCGTAGATGCGGGCCATGGTCTTGAACCGGGCCATGTCCAGGCGGGTGTCGGGGTTGTCCGGCAGCGGCGCGGGCGGCAGGGTGTAGCGGGGATCGTCCACCACCTCGACCGGGAACTCGCGGTGGGTCTCGAAGAAACCGACCGAGAGGAAGAAGGGCTGGGCCGGGGCCGCGTCGAGGAACTCGACCGCCTTCTCATGCGCCACCGGCGGCTTGCCCAGATTCCGGTCGTAGCCGATGGTCGCCGACGCCTCGGGGCCGGAGGCCTCGTGCTGGATGCCCGCCAGCGCCGTCAGATAGCCGCGCCGCTTCAGGGTCCGCACCAGATGGTGCTCGTAGTTCATCGAGAAGCCGCGATGGGCCAGGCCGAGCATGCCGTTGGCGTGGGCGCACTGCCCGCTCAGCAGGCAGGCCCGGCTCGGCGAACACGTCGGATTCACCGTGAACGCCTGCCGGAACAGCACCCCCTCCTCGGCCAGCCGCTGCAAGTTCGGCGTCGCCACCGCATGCCCGTAGGGCTGGATGTAGCGACCCGTGTCGTGGGAATGGATGTAGAGAATGTTGAGCGGGGGCATGGCGGGTCTCCGAATAGGCTGCGTCACCTTCCTACCTTCCGTCCGAATTGCCGCAGGTCAAGGCGGGGCGAGCCGGGAGGATTTGAAACCGCCGCCCCCTCCGGTATGCTTTTCCATGCCCGCCACCCCGCCCAGCCGGAGTCCGCGATGAATCGTCCTCTCCTCCTTGCGCTTCTGGCCTTGTCGTTCCTGAACCAACTGGCCGCCCAGACCCCGCCGGGAGCCGTGCTGGAGATCGCGCCCAGCGAGCCGGTCCAGGTCCGCAAGCTCGTCCCCGAGGCCCGCATCCACAGCAACCGCGACTACCGCTTCCGCGAACTGCCCGAGTTTCTGCTCGGCCTCCAGGCCGTGGCCCATGCCCACCGCCAGCCCGCCGCCCTCGCCTGCAAGGTCCGTAGCCCCGGCACCGTCTGGCTGGCCCTCGGCGAAGGGGCCACGGTCGTGGAAAACGAAGGCATCCCGTCCTGGCGGCTCGCGGCGAAGATGCAGGGCGACGACGGCGGTGCCCGGCGCGACTGGCTGGTCTACGAGGCCCGCGTCGAGCCGGGCCAGGAATTCACCATTCCCTCGCCCAACAAATGGGGGGCCGTCCTCATCGCCCGCGAGCTGGTCCTGCCCAAGCCGGCTCCGGGCGAAATCCACGACCGCGAGTACCGTTATCTGGCCCGCCTGCTGGGCTCCCGGCCCGACGCCGCGCGCCGGGAACGGCTCGCCCGCGAAGCCTTCCATCCCCAAGCCCTCGTCCTCGACGCCGACCGCGATCCCCTCGATGTCGTCCTGCGCCGGACCGGAGCCCTGCTCGACGACCTTCGCCGCCTGCCCGGCGCGCCCGACCTCGCCCCGGAAGCCGCCCAATTCCAAACCCTCGCGGAAAAGGCCGGAAAGACCCCGGTCAAGGACGCCGCCGCCCGCCGCCTGCTCTTCCGCCAACTCGGCGAACTGCGCCGCCGCGTCGCCTTCCGGAACCCTCTGCTGGACAAACTCGACCAACTGGTCTTCCTCACCCGCCACAAGTCGCGGACGGGCGGCGGCGCCAACCACATGTGCGATCAGTATTTCGGCTTCAACGCCAATCCCGGCGGCAGCCTGTATGTCCTGGACAACCCCTTCGGCCCCGAACCCAAACTGCGCGACCTGCTCGCCGAGGCCACCGTCGAGAACGGACGCCTGCAAGGACGCAGGCTGGAAGAGGGCAGCTTCGCCTCCCTCGAAGTCTCCTTCGACGGCCAGACCCTCTACTTCGCCTGGACCGAGGCCGTCCCCAAAGTCGGCTCCTGGCTCCCCGAGACCACCTACCACATCTTCCGCATCCAGGCCGACGGCCAGGGGCTCCGCCAGCTCACCGACGGCACCTGGAACGACTTCGACCCCTGCGAGATGCCCGGCGGGCGCATCGCCTTCATCTCCGAACGGCGCGGCGGCTACGGCCGCTGCCACGGCCGGCCCGTTCCCACCTACACCCTGCACGACATGAATCCCGACGGCGGCGACATCCGTACCCTCAGCTTCCATGAAACCAACGAATGGCACCCCAGCGTCGGCCACGACGGCATGCTCCTCTACACCCGCTGGGACTACGTGGACCGGGATTCGGATGTGGCCCACCACATCTGGACCTGTTTCCCGGACGGGCGCGACCCCCGCAGCTACCACGGCAACTACCCCGTCGACCGCTCCTCCCGTCCCTGGATGGAAATGAGCATCCGCGCCGTCCCCGGTTCGCACCGCCAGATCGCCGTCGCCGCCCCCCATCACGGCCAGGCCTACGGCTCCCTCGTCCTCATCGACCAGCGCCTCGACGACGACAACTCCATGTCCCAGCTCAGGCGCCTGACTCCCGAAGCCCCCTTCCCCGAGTCCGAACGCGGCCCCCTGCTCTACGCCACTCCCTGGCCGCTCGGCGAATCCTACTGGCTCTGCGCCTTCGACTGGGACGGCACCCATTACGGCATCTATCTGGCGGACGCCTTCGGCAACCATATTCTGGTCCACGAGGACGCCGAGGTGCCCGTCCTCGATCCCATCCCCCTCCGGCCCCGGCCGCGGCCCCCGGTCATCGCCGATATGACCAACCCGGAACGGGACACGGCCCAGGTCTTCGTCGCCAACGTGTACGAGGCGGACTTCCCCTGGCCCGAGGGCAGAACCGCCCACTCGCTGCGCATCGTCCAGCTTTTCCCGAAGACCACCCCTGCCGTCGACCGGCCCCGGATCGGCGTCGGTGCCCAGTCCCTGGCGCGGGCTGTCCTCGGCACCGTGCCCGTCGCCGCCGACGGCAGCGTCTTCTTCACCATGCCCGCCGGCATCCCCGTCTACTTCCAGGTGCTCGACGCCGACGGCACCGCCATCCAGAACATGCGCAGCGACACCTACGCCCAGCCCGGCACGGTCCTCGCCTGCCTCGGCTGCCACGAACCCAAACGGCAGGCAGGCCCCCACACCCTCGCCGCGCCCGCCCTCGCCCTGCAAAGCCCACCGGCCACCATCCAGCCCGAATTCCCCGAGGCCAACCCCCTCACCTTCCCCCGTCTCGTCCAACCCGTCCTCGACCGCCATTGCATCGCCTGCCACGACGGCGGCAAAAACAAAAACGACCTGCGCGGCGACCAGTTCGGCGAACATGGCTGGTCCGCCGCCTTCGCCGCCCTCCGCCGCTACGCCTGGGCGCGGCACGGCGGCAACGGGGCCATCAAAATCAACGGCGGCTCCCGCTCCCTCCCCGGCCAGGTCGGCGCCCACGGCTCGAAGCTCTACCCCATGCTCCGCAATGGGCACCAAAAGCTCGACCTGTCCCCCGAGGACCTCCGCCGCATCGCCCTCTGGCTCGACACCAACAGCAATTTCTTCGGGGCCTACCACGACACGGAAAAACAGGCCCGCGGCGAACTCGTCCTCCCAACCGCCCATTAGCATCGCCCGGCCACCGGCCAAGAATTCGCCTCAGCGCTCGGCGACCCAGATTTTGTCGGCCGCCTCCGGCCGGGAACCGCCGACGATCCGTCCGTTGCCGTCGAGCAGCACCACATGGGCGCGGGGCAGATTGACCACTCCCGCACCCTGGCAACGGAACGCCCAGAATTGCTGGATGCCCACCGCCGTCCGCTCCCGGACGTCGCGGTCCTGGGCCAGAAAGTTCGCGTCCATGACCAGATACAGCACGGCGCAGCCCTCGCACTCCTTGGCATAAAGCCGGTCCACGATGCGGCCGCCCGCCCGCCGCTGCTGGAGCGCCATCCAGTCGGCGAAGGCCTGCAAGGTCGGTTTCAGCCGTTCCGGTGTCGGCGCGGGCATGGGATCGTAGGCCAGCTCCCCCGCCTGTTCGCCGGGAACCACCGCCGGCGCGTCCTCCTGCTGACCCGCTTCCTCCTCCTGCCCTCCCGCCGCCGTCTCTTCCTGGCTGTCCAGCGCCGCCCGCTTGGCGGCCAGCAGCTCGTCCACCCGCTGCTGAACATCCCGCCGCGCCAACTGCCGCGCCGCCTCCTGCGGAAACAGGTCGGCGGTCTCGGCCATGTTCACCCGGTCCAGCGCCAGGGCCAGGCTCCCCTGCGGCAGCCGCAGGACGACCTGGGTTTCGGTCATCCTCACCAACTCCCCGGTCAGCAAGGCCCCGTCCCGCAGGCGCACCCGGTAGGTTTTCCCCGCCTGGGGAGGCGGCATGTTCGGCAGGTGGTGGGCGATGCGCTCCTGCAGCAGGGCGCGCATCTGCGCCTTTTCCTCGTCGTCCAGGGAAACCTGCCGCTGCGCGCGGGACGGGTTCTCCCCCCGGGGCGGCGCTGGCTCGGCGGCTTCCGCCGGCACTTCCGCCCGCCCGGCCACGGAGTCGGTCAGCCGAATCACCTCCGCGACCAGTTCCGGAGTGGCGTCGTTCGGATTGGCCGGGTCCAGCCCGCGACGGCGGCGCTCGAACTCGTCCGGCAGCAGGTCCCGGTCCGCGTCCGGGTAGTTGTACAGCCGGATGTCGTCGATGAAACAGGGGCCGCGGAACTTCATGTTCAGAATCCGCAGCACGCCGATGTCCGGGTACAGAAGCCGCAGGTCCGCCAGAACGTTGCGCCGGACCGTCACCCATTTCTGGGCCGCCACCGGGCCGAGGCCGATCACGGGGTCCTGCCCCACCATCTGCCCGTCCCGGTGCTCGCCCGACGTGTAGCGGAGGTGGATGCGCCCCATGCTGGTGTCGCACTCCACATAGTGGTAGAAGCGCGCCTCCTCCATGCGCATCCGCCACTGGATGACGGGCATCCCGTCCTTAGGCTCCGCGAAGGTGAAGCGGTACACCGTGTCCGCACCGCTGAGCAGGTAGATCGCGCGGTTCCGGCGGTCGTCGGGGTCCAGCACGTTCGCCAGCTCGCCGGGCGGGTCCGCGCGCCACAGGTCCCAGCCCGCCGTGCCTTTGCTCTCGCCATCCTCCAGCACCACGCAGGTGTAGCGGATGTCGCCCCCCGCGCGGGTCCGCGCACCCTGGGCGCAAAGGCCAGCCCCCCAGAGCAGGGCCGGAAGAACCGCCGGAACCAGCCAGCGGCACGGACGAAGCACGGAAACACGCCAGACGACGGCGGGCAAAACGCGAGTTTTCATGGTCTCTATCCCAGCTTGAAGGACAATCTCTACGACACGCTAACCATATAACGTCCGATAGTGCCTTGTCGATTGGCGGCAGGGGAAAAAAACGGCAACTTTTCCGGCCGGACCACTCATTCTCTACCGCGAGGCTTTGCATCTGCGGGTAGATACGCTACGTTTTGTGCTTGCCCGTGTGACCGACTCAACTCTTTCCCTTGCCCAGGAACCAACAAGGACAGGAATCGTATGGGTTCTGTAAAGAAAAAACGCCGGAAGAAGATCGCCAAGCACAAACGCCGGAAGCAGCTCAAGGCGTTGCGCCACAAGAAGAAGTAACCGTGACTGCGGGTAAGACATGTCCGCGTGTCCGCTATGCGATATGCCGCGTGCTCGCAGGGCTTCTGCTCTGCGGGCACGTTCTGCTTGGCGCAGGTAGCCCCGCCGGACCAACGGAAGGCATGCTTGAGCTAAGCGCTCAGGAGGAGGCGCACAGCCTCGCCCTCAGCCATTTCGCGGTCGGCTTGCTGCATCATTTCGCCCACGATCCGGATTCGCCCCGGTTGGCCGAGCAGCACCTCCGCGAGGCACTGCACCTGGCACCCCGTTCGCCCCTGGTGGCGGAAACGCTGATCTTCCCCCTGCTCATGCAGCGGGACTTTGCCGGGGTCGTCGAAATCCTGCGCCCGGTTCTGGAAACCCATCCGGGCGAACCCCATCTGGTCATGCTCACGGCGGAGGCCCTCCAACTGGCCGAGCAGGACGCCGCCGCCATCGCCTGTCTGGAACAAGGCCTGGCGGACGGGAAGTGGTCCTCGGGCGCCATCTTCCGCCAGCTCTTCACCCTCCTCTGGCAGAAAGACCGCCGGGAGGAGGCCGAACGCCTGCTCCGCCAGGCCGCGCGCAGGCCCGGCCTGCACAACACCTTCGACTACCGCTACACCGCCGCCCTGCATGGCAACCTGCGCGCGATGGAAGCCTGGGCCGACGGCCGGACCGCCCGCCGCTGGCGGCGGCTGCGGGAGGACGCCGTCGCCCATGCCCGCCGGGCCGCCGAACTCGCCGGGACGGACGCCGGTCCGGAGGACGTCGCCACCATCGCCAACCTCCTGGTCGAGGCGGAAGAATGGGCGGCGGCGCGGAGCCTCGCCGAACGGCTGGCCGACGAATTCGACGCCCCGGACCTCTGGCTTCTCAAAGCCCGGCTGCTCCTGCGCGACGGGGAAACCGAAGCGGCCTGCGCCTACCTCGCCGAACTGGTCGTCTACTATCTTCCCGACGAGCGTTTCCCCGAGGTCTCCCGGCTCCTGTTTGTTGCGGGAGAGGCCGATACGGCCATCCGCATCTTCACCCATTATCTCTCCGTTGACCCCGAGTCGCTCTTCGCCCGGCTCCAACTGGCCTGGCTGCATCACGAGGGGGGCCAGACCGAGAAGGGAATAGCGGCCCTCATGCCCATGCTCGCCAGTCTTCCCCCGGAGGCGCTGATGCTCCTCGCCCACTTGAACCACAGCCTGAAACGGGACAGTCTGGCCCTGCTCGCCGCCGAGCAGGCAGGGGCTACCGCCAAGGCCCTCAACCGGAACGAGTTCCTCGATGTGGACTACTATCTCTTCGTCGCCTCCCTCCACGAAAACAAGGGCAACCGCGCCGCCGCCCTCGAGGCCGCCCGCAACGCCCTCGCCCTCGAACCCGGCAACCCCCTCTGCACCAATTTCGTCGGCTATCTCCTGGCCGATGCCAACCAGGAACTGGAAACGGCCGAGTCCCTGATCCGTTCCGCCCTGGCCATCGACCCCGACAACGCCGCCTACCTCGACAGCCTCGCCTGGGCGCTCCACCGCCAGGGACGCCGCGAGGAAGCCCTCGCCGCCATTCTCCACGCCCTCCGCAGCGGGGACGAACCGGACGGCGTCATCCTCGACCATGCCGGGGACATCTGCGCCGCCCTGCATCTGGCCGACCTCGCCCGCCTCTACTGGGCCAGCGCCCTGGCCGCCGACGATCTGCCCGATCCAGAA
>LVAZ01000508.1 GCA_001603055.1 Victivallales bacterium Lenti_02 | reverse complement strand
GCGCATGAACGACCCGTTCCGCATCCGCCGACCAGCCCCGCTTACCCTGGTCCTGGTTCTGGCCGCCGCCGCAATTCTTGCCGTCATGGCGGCACTGGTCTGGCGCTCGCGGCCGCAGCCGCCAGTCCCCCTGCCGGGGAATCCGCGTCCCGCCGCCCCCGTTACCGCCGAGTTGACGCCGGAGGAGCGGGCCTACCTGGATCGCCTCGGACCGGTGCGGCTGTGCGTCGATCCCGACTGGGAACCCTACGAGACCATCAGCGAGCAGGGAACCCACGAAGGCATCGCCGCCGACCTGCTGCGGCTGATCGCCGAACGGACCGGGATCACCTTCGAGCTGGTCCCCACGGCCGACTGGGAGGAGAGCCTGGAATTCTCCCGGACCGGGCGGACCCAGGTCCTTGCCTTCCTCAACCAAACCCCCCAGCGGGACGAGTGGCTGCTTTTCACCGAACCCTACTTCACCGACCCGAACGTCTTCATCACCCGCCAGGAGTACGCCTACATCCGCGATCCCGCCAATCTGGACGGCGCGACCATCGCTCTGCCCGCCGGAACCATGATCGAGGAACGGGTGCGCCGGGACTATCCCAATCTCCGCGTCATCCCGACCGAAACGGAGGCCCAGGCCCTGGCCATGGTCGACCGGCGCCAGGCCGACATGACCCTGCGCTCGCTCACCATGGCCGCCTATACCGTCCGCAAGGAGGGACTCTTCAACCTCAAGGTTGCCGGCCAGCCATCGGGCTACACCAATCAGCTCCGGATCGGGGTGACGAACCGCGAACCCATGCTGCGCGACATTCTCGACAAGGGGGTGGCCACCCTTTCCCCCCGCGAAGTCCAGGACGCGGTCAACCGCCATGTCTACATCATGGTGCAGACCCCGGTGGACTATGCGCTGGTCGGCAAAGTCGCCCTCGGCTTCTCGCTGATTCTGGCTCTGGGCGGCCTCTGGGCCTGGCAGCTCCGCCGGCTCAACCGGCAGCTCGCCGGACGCCAGCGCGAGCTGGAAACCCTCGGCACCGCCCTGGCCCACCAGGCCAGCCATGACCCCCTCACCAATCTGCTCAACCGCCGCGCCATCCTCGAACGGCTCAACCAGGAATTCTCGCGCTCCGAGCGGAGGCTGAACGACCTGGCCGTCGGGCTCTGCGACATCGACCACTTCAAGCAGATCAACGACACCCGCGGCCATCAGGTCGGCGACGATGTGCTGCGCGCACTGGCCGGAGTGCTGGAGGACAATGTGCGGGACTTCGACACGGTGGGCCGCGTCGGAGGCGAGGAATTCCTGATCCTCGCGCCGCTGCGGGAGGGAACCACCTCACAAGGGCTTTTTGAACGTCTCCGCCAGCGGGTCGCCGAAACCCCCTTGCCGACCCGGGCGGGCGATCTTTCCATCACCGTCAGCATCGGTGTCGCCTGCACCAGCCGGTTCCCCGGCGAGGACGCGGTGCTCGAAGCCGCCGACCTGGCACTCTATCAGGCCAAAAACAGCGGCCGCAACCGTGTCGCGCTGGTTGAGGAGCCTGTTCCCGGCGCCGCGAAGTGTGTCTCGCAGAAGTCCCGCGACGCCGCCGGCACCCGCCCTTGCGGGGGCGCTTCCGACTGATATGTTACGATTTTGCTTTTCGTAACACTCGCTGCCGGAGCGCCTGCTCCGGGGCGGGCGTTCCGCAGGGCGTGTCGGGCCGGAACCGCGACAAGGTGGCGGGCGCGCCGGATGCGGCAACCTCGCGTTCGGAATCAAGGATACTTTCCATGCACATGGCGGACGCTCTGATTTCCCCCCCGGTCGGCGGGGCGATGTGGGCCGCGTCGATGGGGCTGGCGGCTTACTCCGCGCGCCGGCTCAAGCCCGAGATGGCCGAGCGCAAGATTCCGCTCATGGGGGTGCTGGGCGCCTTTGTCTTCGCGGCGCAGATGATCAATTTCACCATCCCCGTGACGGGATCGAGCGGGCATCTGGGCGGCGGCATGATTCTGGCGATCCTGCTCGGGCCGCATGCGGCCTTCCTGGTCATGTTCTCGATCCTGGCGGTCCAGGCGCTCTTCTTCGCGGACGGCGGGCTGCTGGCGCTGGGCTGCAACGTGTTCAACCTTGGCTTCTGGCCGTGCTTCGTGGTCTACCCCCTGGTCTTCCGACGAATGGTCGGCGAATCGCCAAGCCGCAGGCGGGTTCTGGCGGGATCGGTGGCCGCCGGGATTCTGAGCTTGCAGCTCGGCGCCTTCTGCGTCGTCGTGCAGACGCTGGTGTCCGGCATCTCCGAATTGCCGTTCGGCACGTTCGTGCTGCTGATGCAGCCGATCCACCTGGGAATCGGCGTGGTCGAGGGCCTGGTGACCGCCGCCCTGGCGTCCTTCGTCTGGCGCGCCCGGCCGGAGGTGCTGGAGCTGTCGGCGGACCACGGGGGCGCGCCCGCCGGGTCCTTGCGCCCGGTGCTGGCGGCTTTCGCCGCGGCCGCCCTGGTCACGGGCGCCCTGCTCTCGTGGTTCGCCTCGACGCACCCGGACGGCCTGGAATGGGCGATGTTCCGGACCACCGGCAAGGAGGAGCTGGCGGCGCCGGACGGCGGCATTCACGCGGCGCTGGCGGGACTTCAGGAAAAGACCGCATTCATGCCCGACTATGGCTTTGCCGAAGCGCCGGCCGAGAGCGAAGAGCCGGCGGCCGAGACCGGGCAGTGGCCGTCGGTCAGTGCCGGCACCTCGGTGGCCGGGGTGGTCGGCGGCGGCATGGTCCTGGCCTTGGCGGCGCTCATCGGCCTCTCGCTGCGGCTGATCCCGCGCCGGCCCGTCCCCGTCGCGGCATAATGCGGCTCGACACCGCCATCCGCGACGTCGATGCGCTGGACCGTCTCGCGGCCGACACGTCGCCCATCCACCGGCTCGACCCGCGCGCCAAGCTCATCGTGACGGCGTTGTTCCTGCTGACTGTCGTCTCGTACCGGAAGTACGACGTGGTCGAGCTGACCCCGCTGTTCCTCTACCCCGCCGTGCTTCTGGCGCTGGGGCGGATTCCCGCGCGGATGATCGCCCGCTACCTGCTGCTCGCGTGCCCCTTCGCGATACTGGTGGGGGCTTTCAACCCGCTCGTCGACCGGCAGGTCGTCGCGCATCTGGGGCCGTATGCCGTGACCGGGGGGTGGCTGTCGTTCGCCTCCATCCTGATCCGGTTCGTGCTCACGGCCAGTGCCGTCCTGCTGCTGCTCGCCAGCACGGGATACGTGGCCGTGTGCGCGGCGCTGGGCAGGCTCGGCGCGCCACGCCTGCTGACCATGCAGTTCCTGATGCTCTACCGGTTCATCTTCATCCTGGCCGACGAGGCCTCGCGCATGGTGCGCGCGCACAGCCTGCGGTCGCCCGACGACTCCGGCGCCCCGCTCCGCGTCTGGGGCTCGCTCGCGGGCAATCTGCTGCTGCGCGCCTACGACCGCGGCATCCGGGTGCACACGGCCATGCTGGCGCGCGGATTCGACGGGACCCTCCATCCCCTGCACATGTTCCGCTGGTCGGCGGCGGACACTCTCTTCGCCGCCGGGAGCTGCGCATTCCTGATTCTCGCCCGTCATGGCCATCTGGCAACCCGCATGGGCCGCTGGATGATGGAGCTAGCCGCATGAGTCATCACCTCGTCGATGTCAAGGATCTGGAATACCGCTATGCGGACGGCACGGCGGCCTTGAAGGGGGTCTCGTTCCGCATCGGGCACGGCGAGTCCGTCGGCGTGGTCGGCGAGAACGGCGCCGGCAAGAGCACGCTGCTGCTCCACCTCAACGGCTGTCTGCTGGCCACCAAGGGAACAGTGCGGGTCGGCGATGTGCCGGTTCTCCGCGACACCCTGCGGCAGGTCCGCCGAACCGTGGGCACCGTCTTCCAGGACCCCAACGACCAGCTCTTCATGCCCACGGTGGAGCAAGACGTGGCGTTCGGACCGCTGAACATGCACCTGCCGCCGGAGGATGTGGAAAGCCGGGTGCGCGGAGCGCTCGAAGCCGTCAACGCCCTGGCCATCCGCGCCCGTCCCCCGCACCGGTTGTCGGGCGGCGAGAAGCGCGCGGCAGCCATCGCCACCGCCCTTGCCATGGCCCCGGACATCCTGGTGCTGGACGAACCGAGCGCGGGGCTCGATCCCCAGGCCCGCCGCCGGCTCATCCAGCTCCTCGCCGGCTTCACGCACACCAAGATCGTCGCCTCCCACGATCTCGACATGATTC
>LVAZ01000063.1 GCA_001603055.1 Victivallales bacterium Lenti_02 | reverse complement strand
CGGGTCGAGGCCACCAGCCGCTGGTAGTTCTCCTCCTGGTTGCGCACCTGCTGGCGGCTGCGCAGAACGCCATAGTAGGAGTTGGCGATCCGCACCGCGAAGGTCCGCTTGAAGGTTTCGAAGTCGTAGACCCGGTAGAGCAGGTTCCTCTCTGCCTGGGTCAGCGGCTCGGCGACCACAATTTCGCCCGACCCCCGCAGCAGGGGGATGGAGATACTGCTGTCAGCATAGATGCCCCAGGAGGACGAGCGGTCCTGAGTCAGCAGCTTGGCCAAATCCACCGCGATGGCGCTGCTCAGTTCCGCGCCGTTGCGGAACACCTGCCCGGCCCCGAATTCGGCGCTGGAGCGGGTGCCGCTGGCCCGCCGGTCGCCGTTGTGGGTACTGCTGAAGCTCTGCCGTATCCGGCCCGCGAACGTGCTGCGAAACTCGTTCTGCTCCAGATCGAGAGCCAGCGCGCTCCGATAGAGGTCCTCTTTCGCGGCCTGGTAGTCGCGGGTGTTACGGGCGCAGATTTGCAGGGCCTGGACCAGAGTGATCCGGACGGTGTCGCCCCCCTGCCAGGGCGGCGGCGGCTCGGCGGGGGCCTCGCCATAGTGGTCCCCCGTCCGCCAATGCTCGGTGTCGGGCAGGGTGACGACCCCGCCGGCCACCGTCTCGTCATGGGGCAGCAACTGGTCGAGCAGCAACCGCTGTCGCAGGGTCACGGCCGGGTTGTCGATGCTGAGCACCTCCGCCTCGCCCAGCACCCTCGTTTGGGCTTCGGCCAGGTTCCGGGCGGCCACTTCGTCCGCCTCCTCCCGGTATTCCAGGGGGGTCCGGCAACCGGCCAGAACCAGCACCGACGCCACGCCTGCCGACCAATATGCGGCTCGTCTCATGCCTTCGCCTCCGTCGCGCCTGAACGCGCGCCATTGAGAAACAGGTCCACCATCAGCAACACCGACTCCTGGCCTTCCGCCCCGCCTTCCCGGCTCTGGGTCCGCAAGAGGCCCAGCAGGGCGCCGGCCAAAAAAGACACGGGCACATCGGGACGGATTTCCCCCGTCGCCAGCCCGGTTTCGAACACCATGACCAGGGCCGCCCGCAGACGGGCTCGGCGCTGGCACCAGGAATCATGCAATTTCCCCTGCCCCATCAACTGCCGCCGGTCCTCGGCCTGCAACAAATTCCAGGCCCGATGGCGACGCCGGAAGAAATCCGCCAGTGCCGCGCAGACCCGGATCAGCTTCTCCCGGAAACAACCCTCCCGCGCCGCCTCCGATTCCACCAGCTCGCACAGCGCGTCGTGCGCCGCCAGCGCCACCTCGAAGTACAGCTCCTCCTTGTCCGCGAAATACCGGTACAGCGTCCCCTTCCCCACCCCGGCCTCCCGCGCCACCTCCTCCATCGTGATCTCGTGGAAACGGCAACGCGAAAACAGCGCTTCCGCCGCCTGCATGATCGTTTCCCGCTTTTCCGGTTTCATGGCATTCCAAAATAGAACTGACCAGTCAGTTCCGCAACATGCCACCGGCCCCGGATGTGTCAACCCCGGCGGCCGGATTTTTTCCGGCTCAGCTTCCGGTGGAGGTGTAGTGGCGGACGCCCACCCGCCAAAGCCGGAGAGCCACCAGCAGGAAAGCGACCCCCGCCAGGGGGGCGGCGAAAGGCACCCAGGGTGCCACCGTGCCGGGTTTGAGGATGCCGAGCACGGGCAGATAGCCGACGCAGGCCAGCGGCACCACAAAGGTGAAAAACCGCCGGAACCACGGGCGGTAGATGTCCAGCGGATACTGGGCGGTCTCGGTGCCGCCGTAGGTGACCGTGTTCATCACCTCGAGCGATTCGGTGGTCCAGAAGGACATGGTCGCCTGCAAGACGAAAAGCCCGAGAAACAGGGCCGTGCCGCCGGCGATGGCCAGCCCGGCGAGCGCCAGTTGCCGCAGCCCCGCCGGTTCGGACAGATGCAGGAAAGCCCAGACCAACACCAGCAGGCCCTGGACGAAACGCCCCACCTTGAGCAACTGCACCTCCCCCGCCGCCACCTGGAGAACCAGACTGCGGGGCCGCAGCAGCAGGCGGTCGAACTCGCCGGATTTCACCTGCCGGTCGAAGGTGTCGAACCCGCGCCCGACCGCCTCCGCCAGGGCGAAGGAAATATGGGCAATCCCATAGCAGAGGGCGACCTCGGGCAGCGTCCAGCCCCGCAGCGTGCGGAAGCGCGCGAACAGCGCCCAGATGCCGACGATCTCCATCCCCGAGGCCACGAAACTGCCCAGGGCGAGCATCAGGAAGGAGGCCCGGTATTCGAGCTGCGCCCGGAAGGAAAGGCGCAGGTAGCGGCAGTAGAGGGCAAGATCGTCGCGCATCGTCATCCCCCCTGCACCACCAGCCGACGGCTGACCATCTGCAGAATCAGGCGCCCGGCCATGACCAGGATCAGCACCCAGACCAACTGGAACCCGAGCACGCCGGGAATCTGGTCGGAGGGAATGTGCCCGCCCGCCACCCGGAAGGGCAAATCGCAAAAGGCCCGGAACGGCAGCAGGCGCAACACGGTCTGGAGCCGGTCCGGAAACAGCGGCAGCGGCAGCACCATCCCGCTCAGCAGATAGGAAAACATGGAAATCAGGGTGCTCACCCCCTGCCCCGAAATGGTCAGGAAAAGGCTCAGCGTCATCAGCGTGGCAATGGCCGAGCTAACCAGGACGGCAAGAGCCAGGGAGGCGATGCCGCCGAACAACCCCGCCCAGCCCGGCCAGGGCAGCCAACCCGCCAGCGCGGCCACCACCAGAATCGGCAGACAGCGCAGGGCCGTCGGTGCCAGCCGGTTGGCCACCGCGCGCGCGTACCACAGGCTGAAGAGGTCTACCGGACGCAGCAGTTCGTAGGCCACATGGCCCGAACGGATCATGGCCGCCACATCCGGATCGGGGCGCATGGGGAACAGGGCGAAAAACGCCTGGCTCAGCCAGATGTAGGCGAGCACCTGCTCCCAGTCCATCGGCTGGGGACCGCTGGCGTGCTCGTAGAAGGCGTAGAGAATCATGGTCCGGATCAGACCCCAGAAAATCTGGGTGGTCAAGCCAGCCAGCGCAGCGGTCCGATATTGGAGCAAGACCCGCATCCGGGCACTGAAAACGGCCCGATAGGCGCTCATGCCCGCTGCTCCCCGTAGAGTTTGGCGACCAGTTCCTCAATGGGGGGATTCTCGACGAAAAGATCGCGGACCTCGTAGGCGGCGGCCACCCGGGCGATGAGTTCGGCGGCGGGCGTCTGTTCGGGGTCGAAGGCGAAAACCACCCGGTTCCCCTCCCGTTCGAGCACCTGCGCCCCGGCCACCGCCACCTCGCCCGCTCCCTCCGCCAGATCGGCGATCAGCCGCCGTTCGCCGCTGACCCGTCGCCGCAGGTCTCCGAGGCTGCCATCGAGGAAAATGCCGCCGTCGTGGATCACCACCACCCGGCGGCACAGCGCCTCGATGTCGTCCATGTCGTGGGTGGTCAGAATGACCGTGGTGCCCCGTTCCTGGTTCAACTGGCGGATGAAGCGGCGCACGGCCAGTTTGCTCACCGCATCGAGTCCGATGGTGGGCTCGTCCAGAAACAGAATCTCCGGCGCGTGCAGCAGTGCCGCCGCCACATCCGCCCGCATCCGCAGGCCGAGGCTGAGCTGACGCACCGGGGTGTCGAGATGGGCGGCGAGATCGAGCGTGCCCACCAGTTCATCGAGCCGCCGGCGGTAGTCGCCCTCGGGTATCCGATAGATGTGGCGGAGCAGATCGAAGGACTCGATCACCGGCAAATCCCACCAAAGCTGGGTGCGCTGGCCGAACACCACGCCGATCCGGCCCGCCAGCCGTTCCCGGTCCCGGTGCGGAACCAGGCCCAGCACCTCGACCCGGCCGCTATCCGGGGTGAGAATGCCGGAGAGAATCTTGATGGTGGTGCTTTTCCCGGCCCCGTTGGGTCCGATGTAGCCCAGCAGTTCCCCCGCTTCGAGCTGGAAGGAAACCCCGTGCAAGGCGCGCACCTCGCGCTGCCGCCGCCGCACCAAGCCCCGCAGCGCCCCCCACAGTCCGGCGGACCGCAGCGAGACGCGGAAAGTCTTGGCCAAGTTGTCAACCACAATCTGCGGCATGGGCTTACCGGGGCGGCAGGGGGGTGCCGACCACCAGGACATGCCCTGCATAGCAGGCCGCCCCCTCGGGAATACTCCGGACAGTGAGCACCGCCTCGTGCTCGCCCGGCGGCAGAGCGGGCAGATACCAAAACCGGGCATAGCGGCGGATCGCCTCGGTCTGCACCCGTTCGCGGACGATGGGCTCGCCCCCGTCCACGGCCACCGCGACCACGATGGTGCCGCCGTGGGGGATATCGCTGAAACCGAGCGTGGTGCCATGCCAGCGGACCGTGATCGTCTCGCCGGCCTGGATACACTTCACGGCCTCGCGCAGCATGCCCTTGGTCCGGCCGAAATCCTCGCGATACACCGGGTCGGCGGCCAGGTCCACCGGCACCCAGCCCGCGCTGAGCCGGGTCTGCGCGATGGGCAGCAGGGTCGCCGTCTCCCAGCAGTCCGCCGCCAGCGGCTCGCCCAATTCATGGTTGACCGGAGTCGCCTGGTCCTGCATGGCCAGGAAGGAGCGGGCGACGACCTCGCAGTAGACCTGATGCCCCGCGTCGCCGGGATGCACCCCGTCCTTGGAAAAAACCAGTTTCCCCTCGACCGGCTCCGCCGCCTTGAAGACCAGGGAGCCCGCCTGCTCGCGCCGGGCGATCTCGACTCCAAGGTCGATGGTGGGAATGCCGTAGCGGTTGGCGATGGTCTCCATGACCGTCCCGAAACCCGTCTGCCGACCGGCCTGGATGTCCTTCAGCATCCCCAGGCTGATGGTGTAGACGAAGCAGATGTCGGTCTGCGGATTTTGCCGCCAGACCTGGCGGACCACGCCTTCCACCGACTGCCGCTCGTAGCCGCCGCCCCCGTTCACCCGGCATTCCAGAAACACCAGGTCCGGCTGCTGCGCAAGCACATCCGTCTGCAAGCGGCAGGCCGAATAGTCCGAACCCGTGCCGGAAATGGCGGGGTTGATCTCGACGAAGGAGGCTCCGGGATACTGTTGCCGGAACCACGCCATCGTCTTCGGTCGCCAGCCGTTCGCCGCCGTGATGCTCCCGCCCAGATAGGCGACCCGCACCTCCCCACCCGCCTGGATTTTGGCGAAGACATGGGGCAGACCGCCGCGCGGACGGAATTCCTCCGCCGCCTTGGGATCGTGCGTGTAGGGGGCGGCGGACAGGCCCGCCGCCAGAACCAGCAAGGACGCCATGGACCGCATGGGATATCTCCGGATAGAGTGAACAACCAACCGCATCGAGCGCGGCGGGAAACTCAGGGCAGGCGCACGGGGCACTCGGTGCCGGGCCGGGCCAGTTCGGCGGCGAGGGTCTGAACCCGGTCGCCGACGGCGACTTCCACGCGATATTCGCCGAGGAAGCCGCGCACCCGGAAACGGCCCTGCGCATCGGTCCGGCCCGCCGCGTCGGTCCACCATTCCCTGCGCACCAGGTCCAGCCAGGCCTGGCCGCAGGGCTTGATGTCCCAGTTCCGCCGCCAGAGCGCCCGGTCGGGATGCCAGTGCCGCCCTTCCCAGAACCCCCACATCACCACCCCCTCCGTCTGCGGATGGCTGAAGAACATGGTGATGAAATCGCGGTAGTACTCGGCCTGCGCGTCCTCGTCCCCGTCCGTGCTCACATCAAGTTCGGTGGCCAGCAGGGGCAGGTTGAATTTGGCGTGGCGTTCGAGATGGGCGTACACAAAGTCCATCGAGGCCAGGGAGGACGCCCCGAAATGGGCCATGAAGCCGATTCCCTCGACCGGTGCCCCGGCCTCGATCAGCCAGGCGATGATGTCCTCGTACCGCTGGCGGACCACATCGTTGTCGCCGGGGAAATCGCTGCCCTCGTTGATGTAGAGCCGCAGGTCCGGATTGGCCCGCCGGGCCCGCTGGTACAGCTCGGCGTAGAACTCCCTGCCGAAGAGGTCGGTCCAGCACCGTCCCCGGTCGCCCCAGGTGGCGACGGGGTGGTTGACCACATCCCACTCGGCAATGAAGCCGTCGGTTTTCGCCAGGATGCCGTCGATGTGGTCGAGAATCAGCCGCCGGTTCGGCTCAGGGTCTTCGGCGTCGAAGTCGAAGCCCCGCGCGGGCGGGTAGTGGCGCTGGTCGAGGGGACCCCAGAGGAGACAGTGGCCGCGGGTGCGGATGCGGCGCTCCTTGAGCCAGGCAAGGGCTTCGAGGGTGTTGTCGAGGTTGTAGTTGTGGTCGCGCGCCGTGGTCTTGCCCAGAGTCCAGGGACCGTATTTGAGGTCGTTCTCCAGCACCACGGTGTTGAAGTTCTCCTCGACGATGGCGCGGTAGCGGCGGGCGTCCTCGCCGTCGGCGGTGAGCATCCTCGCGGTGACTGCCGCGCCGAACGGGTAGGCATGGCGCTGCATGGCCACCCTCACCTCGGCATTGGCGACGGGATTCCCGTCCCGGTCGCGGACGACGACTTCGAGATCGCCTTTCCGGTACCGCTCGATCCGCTCCGCCGCCAACCGCCGCCAGGGGGCGTCCGGCTCGCGTCCGCCATAGGTGACTTTGCTGCCTTGACGGGGCAAATCCTCGAGCGCGAGGCGGTTCCCGAAGTGGAGAATCTCGAATTCGGCCACCTCGATGGTCTGGGGCAGGTAGCCGATGACCAGATTGCACTGCGCCGCCTCGGGCTCGTAGGCTTCGCGCAAGGTGAAGGGATAGGCGAACTGCCGCCATTCCCGGTTGAGCTTGACCGCCACCGCCAGGGATTTGGTATGGGGCGCCCCGCGCCGCTCGAAGACCACGCCCAGCGTGCCCTCGCCCATTTCGTCGCTGGTCTCGACGGCCCGCGCCCAGAAGACCGCCAGGCAGACATCCCCCCGCCGCAGCGGCAGCAGATTCCGGGACTGGGCCTGCATCAGCCACGGAGACTCGGGCCGGGCCAGGGTGCGCAGGCGAAGGGCCTGGGCAAAGGGCTGCTCCGCGACCGCGACCAGGGAAACCTCGGCATCCTTGGCGAAACGTCCGGAAAGCTGGAAACGCTCCATGCCCCCCGGCGGCAGCACCCGTTCTCCGCCCTCGGGAATCGCCAGAGGAGCGGCCACCAGCGCCAGCGAAGCGCCGAACACAGCAAGACAGCAACGTTTCATCGTGCCAAACCTCCGCCGCCCGCCGCCTAGCGCGGGAAGTACTGGTAGCGTTTCGGCTTGATGCCGTTCTGGACCATGAAGTAGATGACGCCCACGAGCATGAAGGTCATGGCCCCCATGATCTCGCCGGCGATAATGCCGATCATGAAGGGCCGAATCTTGCGGATGATGCTGGTGCCGCCAAACCGCACCGCCGCCTTCTTGATCATCCAGCCCAGCAGGAACGAATGGCAGGTGAAGGCCATCGGGTAGGTCGCCCAGAGCAGGAACATCACCGGATGCAGCGGCCACTTCGGCAGGCGCAGGCGCAGGAAACTGAAGACGATCACCAGGATGAAGCCGATGCTGGCGGCGGGCACGAAATACTCCATCGGCAGCGCCCGCCCGAGCCGGGCGAACCAGCGCAGCCCTTCCGCATCGGCCAGTTCGCCCCGGGCCGAGAGCTGGAGCACCGCGTTGTTCACCGCCTGGAACGGCATGCTCGGCACCCGCTGGTGCGACCAGTTGTACAGCGGCGCGCCGAAATCGTAGGTCGCCACCAGCACGGCGAACACGGCCAGCAACACCCCGGCCACGTAGACAAACATGGAAATACCCGCCACCCGTGTCGTCTTCAGCTTCAGCTTGTCGGCGATTTTCAGGCCGTTCACCATGTAGGGCATGACCGCCTGGCTCTGGTCGATGCAGAGAATCACGCAGGCGAGACAGACGATCATGATCGTGGTCGGATTCATGGTGAAGACCCCGACGCTCGCCATCATGATCCCGATGGGCTGCCAGCGCGGCTGGATGAAGAACAGCCCGGTCTCGGCGCTGACGCGGGAAACCACCAGGAGAGTCACCATCATCAGCCCCACGAAGCCCACCGCGAAGGGCCATTCCAGCCCCAGCCGCATGAGCAGGAAGGTCAGCAGGGCCAAACCGACCATCAGGAACCGGGTGGGCCAGACGTTCTCGCCCTCCTCCGGCGAGAAGCGCCGCCAGACCGCCACCGCCTTCACCAGCAGGTCGCGGTAGTAGTTCCGCCCGGTGTAGAGCAGCATGATGGTGAAGGCCAGATAGGAACCGGCCCGCATGTAGCCGTTCCAGCCGCCCAGCGCATAGTCGGTGGACATGTTCACGCCGCGGGTGACCAGGGGGATCGCGAAGATGACGTAGGCGACCTGGGTCAGGCTCAGGGTCAGAGACACCTCCGTGCTGAGGAAGAACGCGAAGGCCACGACTAGAGGAAACAGGTTGAAGCGAAGCAGCTCCCCACCCCACTGCACCCGGAAAATCGAGGGGAACATGGTGCCGAAGGGCCGCATGTCCCAGCCCAGCCGGACCGGGATCAGATAGTCCGGAAACCAGACGCAGAGCCCATTGTTCACCCGGATCAGGTAAATGATGAGAAAGCCGATCCAGAAGGCCCGGTTGCGGAACACCAGCGGCAGCGCCCGGCCCTCCTCGCGCTCGACCAGAGACGCGGTGAATTCGGCAATCGGATAGCTCAGAATCTCATGTTTGGACCACTGCTTGTGGACGATGAGACTCAGGCAGATCGAGCAGCCCGCCACCAGGAACACCATGGGCAGCCAGACGAGCATCGGCGTCTTCCAGGCCCCCCAGGGCACCCGATTCACCTTGTTCCGCATGCTCTGGCCAAAGGTCTGTTCCGCCGACGAGGTCTTTCCCGCCCCCTGCATGTAGCCGGTGACCACATGGTCGTAGGTCTCCTCGTCCACCGTCACGAAGGCCTGCTTCGGAACATAGTCGAGCAGCTTGCGCTCGCGCCAGCCGGGGTCGACCCGGTTCCAGTGGTAGGGCATCACGACGCACTGGGTGAACTGCTCCATCAGCCCGCGGCCCGGAATGCTGCACGACAGGCTGGTCAGAATGACAATCAGGCCGATTTCGGCCGGGCTGAACGCCCAGCTCTGCCGGATGCGGTGCAGCACCGGATTGAGCAGCAGCAGAAGCAGGAAGGCGAGTCCCAGGACAATGACCGGCAGCAGGTGCCCGCTGGTAAAGTTCTCCAATTCCAGAATGCGGTCGTTGATGTAGCCGAAACCGGCGATGAACATCGCCCCGACGAAACCGATGAAAAGAGCGCGTATGGTCATCCGTTACTCAAACCTTGCACTGGGAACCACTCCATTCCGGCATATCCCGGAACCGGGAACAACATGACTGGCGGGGGATGAAGGACGCCGAAGAGAAGAATCAACCGCAACCTGCGGAATCCGCACGCCAGCGTCCAGGCCACGTCGGGCGGCGTACTATACACGGCATGTCCCGGTTGTCGCGACCAAACCGCCATTTGCCGGACAAAAGAAAACGCCCCGCCGGCCGGGGTGGCCAGCGGGGCGCGGGGTAGAGATGGCAGGGAGTCGCTATTCGACCTTGGTTACTTCCAGGCCGGCGGCGGCCCAGCCGTCGATGCCGTCCGGGTACTTGATGACGTTGGTGTAGCCCAGCGAACGGAGGCGATCGGCCAGATGCTTGCTCGCGGGACACTTGGGATTGGAGCAGTAGGTGACGATCAGACCGTCCTTGGCGCCGGCCGTGGCGGCGATGGTCGCCTCGTCGGCATTGGGGGCGAGAGCCTTGGCACCGGGAATGCGCCGACCGTCGTCGAATTTGCCGCTGCGGGCGTCCAGCACGGTGACCGGGGCTTTGGCGCGGATCAGGGCCGCCAGGGCGTCGGTGCCGATGGTCGGCTGCGCCGCTTCGGCCTGGATCGTGGCCTGGACCGGAGCGGCGGCGGGCGCGCAGACACTTTTGCCGTCGGGACCCTTGGCCGTGCAGGTCTGCGAGAAGGCGACGGGAATCAGCAGGGAGGCGGCCAGGATGGCGAGTTTGGTGGCATTCATGACAGTATCCTCAAGGTTGGTTTGCGATCGGCTAGCGGCGCATGCCGCAGGAAAGTGATACTGAAAAGACCACCATTGATCCTGCCGGGTTCCCGGCTACCAGCAAATTCCCCGGTAATTATCCGGTGCCATGTCGCCGTTGCCGAAGAGGCGCACCAGATCGTAGACTGGCGTGCGCGGCGGCAGGTCCTGGATGATCTTGCGGAACTCCGGCGCCGCATTGCCGACCACCACCAAATCCGCGCCCGCCACCGCCTCGGCGGCCGTGGCGGCGAACAGGGGCTTGTACTCGGCCAGATGTTCTTCGAGGTAGAAGGCGGTGCCCGCCTGGATCGAGTCCAGCACCGGCCCGTCGTAAAGCCTCACCGTGCAGCCGCCTGCCCGCAGCCGCTTCACCAGTTCGAGATTCGGCGTCTCGCGCAGATCGTCGGTCCCGGCCTTGAAGGCCACGCCGAGGAAGGCCACGGTCCGCGCCCCGAGATCGAGGATTTCCCCGGTCGCGCGCTGAATGTGCGCCTCGTTGCTCGAACCGATTCCGTCCAGTACCGGCACCGCGATACCCAGCGTGCGGGCGTGATGGGTCAAGGCCCGCAAATCCTTGGGCAGACAGGAGCCGCCATAGGCGAAGCCGGGCCGCAGGTAGGCCGGGCTGATGTTCAGCTTGCGGTCGGCGCAGAAAATCCGCATCACCTCGTGGGAATCCATGCCGCAGGCCTTGGCGATGCTGCCGATCTCGTTGCCGAACACGATTTTCAGGGCGTGGAACACATTGTCGGCGTACTTCACCATCTCCGCCACCCGGATCGAGGTGCGGAAGAGGGGCGCGGAGAGCCGGGCGTAGAGCTGGGCCACCACGTCCCCGGTCCGCTCGTCGTACTCGCCGATCACGGTTTTCGGGGGCTCGTCGAAGTCCTTGATGGCGCTCGATTCGCGGAGGAACTCGGGATTCATGGCCACCCCGAAATCGACCCCGGCCCGCTTGCCGCTATGCCGTTCGAGAAGCGGGATCATCTTGCCCTCAACCGTGCCCGGCAGGATGGTCGAGCGGTCCACCACCACATGGTAGCCGGGTTTCTTCGCCAGGGCCGCGCCGATTTCGGCGCAGACGCTCTCCAGAAAATCCGTCTGCAAGCCCCCGTCCGCCGTCGAGGGGGTGCCCACGCAGATCAGGCTGATGTCGCTGGCCAGCACCGCCTCCTCGGCGTCCCCCGTGGCCCGGATCAGGCCCTGCCGCCAGCCGGCCGCGATCAACTCGGGCAAACCCGGCTCCACTATCGGGGAGACCCCCCGGTTCAGCATGTCCACCTTCGAGGAACGCACATCCACACCGATCACGGTGTGCCCGTCCCGGGCGAAACAACCGGCCACCACGGCTCCGACATAGCCCAAACCAAACACGCTGATATTCAAAGGGGTGTTCTCCAAGGGGTGAGATGCCTTCCTGCCAAGCATCCTGCGGATGGGGAACCATAGCCGAACGCCGCCTCGGTTCAAGGACGGACACGGAATCCGGCGACCGGGTTTGCGCAGGCGGCGACAGGCAATAGGTTCCCAAATGCCGCGAAGACTCTGCCAGTGGAAAGGAACCGACATCATGATTTCCCGTCTCCCCCTCGTCCTGTTGGCTGTTTTGTCCTTGGCCGTCCGGGCCGACGAATTTCCCGCCGAACTCCGCGTCCGGGCCATCGGCGTGCTCCGCCAGGAACTTGCCGGCCCGGCGCACGGGCCCGCCAGGCAGGCCGCCGAAGGTCTGGCCGAAGCCGGCTTCGCCCAGGTGGTCGCCCGAGTCGAGCTGCCCGCCGCCGAACCCGCCCCCGCCGCTCCGGTCGACGAGGGGAATGCCGAAACCCGCGTCGCGGCCCTGGCTCGCCTGCTCGGCGATCCCCAGCCGGAAACCCGCGTCCGCGCCGCCCGGGACATCGTCCGCATCACCAACCGCATGCTCGCGGAGGACAGGGACGGCGACGGCATACCGGACAGCGTCGAGCGCGCCCTCGGCACCCCGCCGGACAGTCCCGAGCAACTGGTCCGCTTCCATGCCGCCGAACCCCGCGAACCCGGCGACGCCCATCCCGAATCGCTGCCCCCCGACCTCGTCGGCGCCTGGTTCGGCCATGTGGGCGAAGACCGCTATCTCTGGGTCTACGAATTCGCCGGTGCCTACTCCGAGCTGCGCACCATCTTCCACAGCTATGTCCGCCTGGACAACGACGACGAGACCGGGCGGCAGGACGGATTCGCCCGCGGGGTGGACATGATGTACAGCTTCGTGGACGCCCGCAACGATCCCCGGATTTTCACCAGGGAACTGCGGGTGCGCGAGGACTGGCCCGTGCGCGGCATCGTCGCCGGCAACCGCCTCTACGTCTGCGACGATCTCCGCGTCCAGCAGGCCAACGGCCAGGCGCGTATCGAGATCAATCTGCTCAGCGAGCGCTATCCCAACGAGTTCACCACCGCAAAGGCCGGGCGGCCCACCCCCCGGACCGAGGTGCTGGCCCCCCTGCGCCCCGGTCGGGCGGTCCCGAAACTCAACATCCCGGAGACGGTGGGCTTCCAGAGCCTCGGGCCGAACTACGCGGTCCGCTACAGCCTGCGCTACGGGCAGGGCAATGTGGCTCTGAGCATCACCGCGGGCGAGGGCCGGGGTTTCGAGCGCCACTTCGACGGCTATATCCAGTCCGTGGCCGGCGAACCGGGCAGTTGGGAACTCGCCGTTCCCGTTTCCGGGCGCTACCACCTCGCCTTTCTCGGCACGGCGGTCGATGGCGTGATGGGGCTGGACATCGCCTGCGGCGAGGAGCGGCTCGGTTCCGTGGCCACCGGCAAGGTATCCGCGCCCGGAACCCTCTTCCTCTCCGCCCCCCGCAACTTCCGCCAGGGGGAACGCCTGCGCTTCCAGGCCGGCGAACGCGGCGGCAGCGGGCGTGTCGGCGACTTCGCCCTCGTCAAAGAAGCGCCCCTTCTCCCCTCGCTGCGAATCGAGAATCTGACCGCCGCCAGCCTGCCCCCGCCACCCGGCGAAAGCGCCGACCAAGTCGTCCTCGCCTGGACCACCAACGCCAGTCTCGCCTGCGAGGTGGAATTGACGCTGGGCGAACGCCGCGAGCGGTTCGCCGTCGCCGACGGCGTCAACCACCGTTTTGCGGTTCCCCCCGCCTTCGCGGTATCCGGCTGCCAGGTCCAGGTTTCCGCGCCCGGTGCCGAACCCGCCGCTCTGCGGCTCGACGCGGNNAGCCCGGCGCGACCGGGCGGCTCGCCTGGCCCCTCACCTCCGGCGTGCCCTTCCCCCAGGGCGTCCTGGCCGACGGTTCCCAATGCCGCATCCTCACCGCCTCGGGGCAACCGCAGCCCGCCCAGTTCCGCGAACTGGCCCGCTGGCCCGACGGCTCCGTCAAATGGCTCCTGATCGACACCCTTGCCGACACCCGGCCCGGCCAGGACACCGTGCTTGAACTGGCCTACAACGCGATTCCCGACCGGTTCGCCGGGGTGCGGGTCGAGGAAACCGACGCGGCGGTCGTCCTCGCCAACGACAGCGTGAGCCTGCGGCTGGACCGCCGCCGCTTCGAACCCCTGGCCGGGCTCGCCAGCGGGGCGCTCGAAATCGCCGATCCCGAGGGCCGGATTTTCACCAGCGCCAACCTGCCGCCGGAGGAAATCACGGTCGAGGACCATGGCCCGGTCCGCGCCACCGTGCGGGTTCGGGGCCGGTTCGCGGACGCGGAGGGCAAGCCCTGGATGCGCTATCTCTGCCGCGTCCACCTCCACGCCAGGCAGTCCTGGGCCCGGCTCGAAGTCACCCTCGAAAACGACGTCACCGAGGTTCTGATGAACCGTTTCGCCCGTTTCGAGCTGCCGCTAGCGGTGCCGGCCCCCGCGCTCGAATTCGCGGCCGGGACGGGCCAGGCTCTGCTCCAGGACTACGACAACCGCTTCCTGCTCGACGGCCAGGCCCGCGCGGGACGCGCCCCCGGCCACTGCGCCGCCGGTTCCCTCGCCCTCGCCATGCGCGATTTCTGGCAACTCTATCCCAAGGGCTTCCGGACGGACGGCGACACCCTGCGCGTCCAGTTCCTCCCGCCCCTCCCCGCCGACCAGTACCAGACGGAGGAGGACCGCAAGCTGGAGGACCGGCTCTACTTCTGGTGCGACAAGGGCATGTACAAAGTCCGCGCCGGCACCCGTTTCACCACCGAGCTGGCCGTGCAGACCGGGGGCGGCCTTCCCGTCGCCGTGTTCGGCGAGCACATCCAGCATCCTCTGTTCGCCGCCGCCGCTCCCGCCGCCTACTGCGCCAGCCGCGTCTGGGGCGACATGACCCCGCGCCAGGCGGACGCCTTCACCGTCTACGAGGAGAATCTCGACCGGAGCTTCGCGGAATTCCTCGAGCGCCGCGAGAAGGTCCGCGAATACGGTTTCTTCCACTTCGGCGACTGGTACGGCGAGCGCACCTGGAACTGGGGCAATGTCGAGTACGACACCGGTTTCGCCCTCGCCATCCACTTCCTGCGCGTCGGGGACCGGCGGATGCTGCGCCGTGCCGAGGAGGCGGTCGTCCACAACGGCGATGTGGACACCACCCACCACGACGCCAACCCCGGCAACATCGGCCGGGTCTTCACCCACTGCATCGGCCACACCGGCGGCTACTACCCAAGCGATTTCCGCAACATGGGCGCCTTCAACACCGGCCCCCGCGACATCGGCCACACCTGGACGCGCGGCCAGTTCCTGCTCTGGCATCTCACCGGCAACAACCGCTACCGCGAAACCGGCGAGGCCGTGGCCCGCTATTTGGCAGCCACCACGCCGGCCAATCCCCATGTGGGCAACCACCGCGACGGCGGCTGGACCCTGATCGGCATTCTCGGGGCCTATCAGGCCACCGGCGACCCCTTCTATCTGAACGGTGCCCGCCTCATGGTCGACCGCATCCTCGACAAGCAGCTCCCCAACGGCCAATGGGGCCATTTCATCTGGGAATGCCGGGACGAGTATCCCCAGCCCTGGGGCTGCAAGCCCTTCATGACCGGCGTCATCCTCCACGCTCTGGCCATCTACGACCGGGCCCAGCCCAGCGACCGGGTTCAGGACGCCATCCGGCGCGGGGCCGACTACCTCTGGGAAAACACCTACGTCCAGCAGGACCACGGTTTCATCTACGCCGAGGCTCCCAAATTTCAGGACAAGGGCGGCATCTGGACCATGACCCTCACCGGCGACGGCCTCGCCTACGCCAACCGTCTCGATCCCAAGCAGCGCCACCGCGACCTGCTGCTCGATGCCCTCGCCCACAACATGCACCAGGCCGGGATCAGTTCCTTCGGCAAAGGCTTCACCCAGGGTCTCTGCTTCACGGTCTACATGCTCGACGAACTCCACCGCATCGGCATCCGCAATCCCCCGCCGCCGGCCGCACCCCGGCCGGCACCCTGATCGCAACGGAACCAGGCATCGGGATGAAGAATGAAAGAATGATTTCCCGCCCTTCGTCCCCTTCGTCCCCTCCGTCCACGGTCAGGCTTTGGCCTTGGCCTTGCGTTTCTTGACCATTTTCAGGACGAAGAAGGATTCGAGGTCCTTGCCTTCGAGGGTTTCGCCGATGTAGTGGAGGGTGTCCTTGTAGTCGGGGATGAAAATCTGTTCGAGGGCATTCACCCGGCGCTGGGTTTTGCGGAGTTCGCGGGCCAGGAGCCAGGCGGCGCTCTCCAGCTCGGCGAGACGGCCGACGGCGGCGAGCAGCTCGAGGAAATGGACCATGGCGTCGTCGGTGAAGCTGTCGGTGCCGCCGAAGCCGAACTGGGAATGGAACGCGCCCAGCTCGACACGGATGTCCGGCACCCGGACACCCGCGACCACATGGTCGCCGGTGCGGACGCGATGCTCGTAGCGGACGCCGCCGGCCACCGACTGCAAGCGCTGGCTGCCGTTGCGGGCGACGGCCTGGCGGAGGGTGGCGTAGGCCCGCTCGCGCCGTTCGTCGACATCGATCTGGGCGCGGCGCACCCGGTCGAGCAGGCTCATCAGCTCCATGACCAGAATCTCGCGCTTCTGTTCGAGGAGATTGAACCCCTCGGTCGCCATGGCGAGGTCCCGCTTGAGCTCGAGCTGGTTGCTCTTGGTGGGGGCGACGTTCAGGCGGCTCACGGCCTGGCCTCCGCGACTTTGGCCTGGTCGTAATACTTGGCCAGCTCCTCCTCGCTCACCCGGTAGAGTTCGGAGCGGGGCAGGATGCGCAGGGCTTCCCAGCCCAGTTCGAGGCTGCGCTCGATGGAGCGGTTCTCGAACTCGCCCTGGGTAAGGAGGTTCCGCTCGAACCGTTTGCCGAACTCGATGTACAGCTTGTCGGTGGGGCTGAGTTCCTCCTCGCCGATCACCGAGGCCAGGGAGCGGATGCTCTTCACCCGGCTGTAGGCGGCGAAGAGCTGGCTGGCCACGTGGGGATGGTCGTCGCGGGTGCGGTTCGCGCCAATACCGTCCTTCATCAGCCGCGACAGCGAGGGCAGGCCCGCGACGGGGGGATAGACGCCGCGCTGGTTCAGGTCGCGGTCCAGCACGATCTGGCCCTCGGTGATGTAGCCGGTGAGGTCGGGGATGGGGTGGGAGATGTCGTCGCCGGGCATGGTGAGGATGGGCATCTGAGTGATGCTGCCCTCGACCCCCTTGAGCCGTCCGGCGCGCTCATAGAGGCTGGCCAGGTCGCTGTACAGATAGCCGGGATAGCCCTTGCGGCTGGGAATCTCGCCGCGGGCGGTGGCGATCTCGCGCAGGGACTCGCAGTAGTTGGTCATGTCGGTGATGATGACCAGCACATGCATCCCCTCGTCGAAGGCCAGATGCTCGGCCAGAGTCAGGGCCGAACGGGGGGTGACCAGGCGCTCGACCGAGGGGTCGTCGGCCAGACTGAGGAACATGGCCACGTTGTTCACCACCCCGCTCTGCACGAAGGAATCGACGAAGAACTGGGCCACGTCGTATTTGACGCCCATGGCGGCGAAGACGATGGCGAAGCTGACGTCCTCGCGCAGCAGTCGGGCCTGGCGGGCAATCTGGGCGGCGATGCGGTTGTGGGGCAGGCCGTTGCCCGAGAAGATGGGGAGTTTCTGGCCGCGCACCAGGGTGTTCATCAGATCGATCGAGGAAATGCCGGTCTGGATGAAGTCCCGGGGATATTCGCGGGCGCAGGGATTGATGGGTTTGCCCTGCACGTCGCGGCGGTCGCCGCCGACCACGCCGGGCAGCCCGTCCTTGGGACGGCCCAGCCCGTCGAACACCCGTCCCAGCATCCCCTTCGAGACCGGAATCCGCATCGGTTCGGCCAGAAAGCGGACGCGGGTGGCGGTGTTGGAGAGTCCCTCGGTGCCGCCGAAGGCCTGGACCACGGCCACGGTCTCGCTCACGTCCAGCACCTGGCCCAGGCGGCGCTCGCCGCTCGGCGTGGTGATTTCCACCAGATCGTCGTAGCCGACCCCGGCAATGCCCTCGATGAAGACCAGGGGTCCGTCCACCTGGCTCACGCCCCGATATTCCAAGCCCGCCACACGCATCAGGCGAACCTCCGTTCCAGTTTTTCGAGTTCGCCGACCACTTCGTCGTGGAAGGCCTGCATGGCGGCGGTGTCGTCGTTGGCGACGGTGCTTTTCATGCGGACCAGGCGGTTCATGGCCTGGAGATCGCGAATGTCGGCCAGGGTGGCCCCCGCATGAATCGCCCGCCGGGCGCGCTCGGCGAACAGGGTGAGCAGCCGCAGCATCCAGATTTGCTTCGCGGGCGGGGTGTACATGTCCACCCGGTCGAAGGAATCCTGCTGCAAGAAGGCGTTTTTGATGAGTTCGGCCACTTCGAGGGTCAGGCGCTGGTGGTCCGGCAGGGCGTCGGGACCGACCAGCTTGGCGATGCGCTGGAGGCCCACCTCCTCCTGGAGGATGTTCATCAGCTTCTCGCGCAGGCCCAGCCATTCCGGGTCCCGGGTCTCCCACCAGCCGGCGATTTCGGGAATGTACTCGCTATAGCTGTCGAGCCAGCTTATGGCCGGATAGTGGCGGGCGTTGGCCAACTGGCGGTCGAGCGCCCAGAAACAGCGGATGAAGCGCCGGGTGTGCTGGGTGACCGGTTCGGAGAAGTCGCCGCCGGGCGGGGAGACGGCCCCGATCACCGACACCGAGCCGCGTTCGCCGCAGAGAGTCTGCACCATGCCCGCCCGTTCGTAGAACCCGGCCAGACGGCTGGGGAGATAGGCGGGGAAGCCCTCGTCGGCGGGCATTTCCTCGAGCCGCCCGGAGAGTTCGCGCAGAGCCTCGGCCCAGCGGCTGGTGGAGTCGGCCATCACCGCCACGTCGTAGCCCATGTCGCGGTAGTATTCGGCGAGGGTGATGCCGGTGTAGATGCTGACCTCGCGGGCGGCGACGGGCATGTTCGAGGTGTTGGCGACGAGGATGGTGCGCTCCATCAGCGAGCGGCCGCTGCGCGGGTCCACCAACTGGGGGAACTCCATGAGCACGTCGGTCATCTCGTTGCCGCGCTCGCCGCAGCCGATGTAGATGATGATCTGGGCCTCAGCCCACTTGGCCAGGGACTGCTGGGTCATGGTCTTGCCAGTGCCGAAGCCGCCGGGAATGGCAGCGGCGCCGCCCTTGGCGATGGGGAAGAAGGTGTCGATCACCCGCAGCCCCGTGGTCAGCGGTTCGCCCATGGCGAGGCGCTTGGCGACGGGGCGTGGCTTGCGCACCGGCCAGTAGTGGCACATGGCCAGATTCCGGACGCCTTCCGGCCCTTCGAGGCGGCAGACCACCGCGTCGCCCCGGCAGTCGCCGGCCGGGGCGATTTCCACCACCCGGCCGGCAAATCCGGGCGGCACCAGCAGCCGGTGCTCGACGCTGCCGGTCTCCTGCACCCGCCCGAACAGGCTGCCCGCCTTGAGTTCGTCGCCCACCGCGCAGGCGGGGACGAAGGGCCACAGGCGGCTGTCGTCGAGGGGCTCGGGCTTCTCGCCCCGGTCGATCATCGCGCCCGAGGTGGCCATGATACTCTCCAGGGGACGCTGGATACCGTCGAAGATGCTCCCCAGCAAGCCGGGGCCGAGCTTGACGGAGAGGGGGCGGCCGGTACAGTGGACCGGCTCGCCGGGGCGCAGGCCGGAGGTGTTCTCGTAGACCTGGATGGTGGCGACCCCGGCCTCGAGGCGGATCACCTCGCCAATCAGGCGCAGATTGCCCACCTCGACGACTTCGAGCATCCCGGCCCGGCCCATGTTGCGGGCGTGGACGATGGGGCCGTTCACCCGAACGATCTCGCCCGTCGCGGTTGTTTGCGGATTGGTCATCATCAGAAATCGATCCCCTCGGCCAGCAGCGTGCGCAGCCGCTCGCGCAGCCGTTCGCGCCGGGTGGCGTAGGTGTTGTCGAACTGGCGGAGACCGTCGGGGCTTTCAGCCACCAGCCCGGCCCCCAGACGTTCGTCGTCAGTCACGGTGACTTGGGCGGCGTCGGAGATTGCCGACGCCAGGACGGCGGCGTCCGCCGGCCGCGCCCGGACCTTGGCCGGCCCCGGCCCCAGCGCGGCCAGCGCCTCGTCGAGCAATTCGGCCAGGGAACGGCGCGCGTCCTCGGGCGGCAGGGAGCAGGCGGTTTCGAGCGCCTGGTCCAGACAGCGTTCGAGAATCGCCTCGCGGGCCAGCAGGCGCTGCCGCCGGACTTCCTGGTCCACGGTGACCAGGATGGCGCGGCTGCGGATATCCGCCCGCTGGCGGGCCCGTTCGAGCGCCTGCTCGCGCTCGGCCCGCTGTTCCTCGGCCGCCTCGTCGCGGGCCTTGGCCGCGTCGCGCTCGGCCCGCGCCAGGGCGCGCTCCGCCTTGCGCCGGGCGTCGTTCAGAATCTCGTCGCGGAGTTTTTGTTCCTGCTGGTTCATCGCTGGTTTTCCGTCGGTTTGGCCTCGTCGCCGACGATGCGGATGCCCACCGCCTCGTAGATCATCGCCTCGATCGACTTCCGTTCGCCCTGCGGGCCCCAGATGCTTTCGAGCACCACCACGAAGGGGGCCTCGGCCAGCAGCCGATGGGCGGTGACCTCCGTCTCGATCCACGTCTCGACCTGCTCGCTGAGCAGCAGGATGCGGACGGTGGGCCGCGCTTTCGCCTCGGCGAAGGCGGTGGCCGCCTGTTCCGGCGAGGCGACCGCCGTCCCGGTCACTCCCGCGAAGCGGAAGCCGAGGACCGTGTCCCGGTCGGCGATGATGTGGAAGGGCACCGGCGACCGCTCCGCTAAATCTTGTTGATGAGGAAGAGACTGACGATCAGGCCGAAGATGGCGATGCCCTCGCCGAGACCGGCGAAGACGATGGCCTTGGTCAGAATCTCGGGTTTCTCGGCGGCGGCGCCCATGGCGGCGGCCCCGACCTTGCCCACGGCGAAGGCGGCGGCCAGGCAGGCGACGGCCATGGTGATGGCGACGGCATAATAGGCATGTCCACCGCCCGCACTCACGGTTTCGACGGCGGCGGGCACATCGCCCCCTTCGGAGGCATGGACATAGGCTGTGCCGATGGTGAGGAAGCCAAGCAGGGCGATGCTCAGCAGGGCCACGGTTCGGAAGGCGCGGATTTTGCTCATGACTCGGGTTCTCCTGATTTGCTGGTAGGGGACGTTTCCACTTGGCGAAGCTCGAAGGGGCGATAGGCCACGCCGTCGCCCGCGAAATACTTGCTGAACAGCTCGTAGTACTGCAACCGCACCCCCTGGATCATGGCCACCATACCTTCCATGACGATGACCAGCAGATTGCCCAGTACCAGCACGAGCACCACCCAGACGCCTCCCCCCGGCAGGCTCTTCATGATGTCCGCCACCGAATAGATGGCCAGGCACAGGGCCGCATGGCTGAGGGCGAAGGCACCCACGCGGACAAAGCTCACCGTGCCGCCCAGGAAGGCGGTGAAGGTCTCCAGAATCTCGATGCTCGCCTCGAGCACGAAGCTGAAGGGGTCGTCCGCGAGCAGGCGGCGGCGGTGCAGCAGGTTGTGCAGGGGCTCGCGGATGAAGAGCAGAGCCAGCGGGACCACAATCACCAGCATGATCTGGGCGGCGGTCAGCTCCCCCTTCCGCGCCATCTGCAAGCCCAGTCCCAAGGCACCCCAATAGAAGATGATGCCAAGCACCCCGAACTTGTCGAACACGCTCTCGAAATAGCGCCGCGAGCGGACCTTGTTGACGATGTTGATGAGGATGGCGACGCTGATGAAGACAATTCCCAGCGCCACCGCCGTGCCCAGCAATTTGGACACATCGTGCATGGGGCTGAGCCAGAGCGGGGACAGCAGGCCCTCGTAGCCGAAGACGCTGCCGTAGAGGAAGCCGAACACTGTCGAGGACAGACCGCAGAGCATCAGCAGCATGCCGCCGTCCCGCAGGGGAATCAGGCCGGGACGGCGCGAGCGCCACAGCCACAGGCCCAGCAGGCCGAGCATGAATCCCTGCCCCACATCCCCGAACATGATGCCGAACATGACCACGAAGGTCAGCCCCACGAACAGGGACGGGTCCACCTCGCCGTAGCGGGGCGAACCGAAATTCGCGACCAGCGTCTGGAACGGGCGGAGCAAGGGATTGGGCGCCATCTGCACGGGGACGCTGTCCACCTCCCCGTGGGCGGGATCGGCATCCGCCGGCCGCACCTCGACGATGCCTGTTCCCCCCGTCGTCTCCTCGACCACCCGCTGGACCGTCTCGACCTGATGCATCGGCACCCAGCCGGCAATGCTGACCAGTCGTTCGGACTTGCCGAAGTGCATCTTGGCCCCGGCCAGGGCCAGCGAACGCGCCAGTTGGTTGCGGACCGCCTTGAGGAAGGGGCCGTGGCTGGCGGCCAGGCGTTCGCCCGCCGCGCAGCAGGAGACAATCCGCTGGCGGGTCTGGTCCAGCAGGTTCTCGGCCACTGTCCGTGCCTCGCCGGCGGAGCCGTCCACGTCGCCGGGCAGTTCCTCGCCCGCGAAGCCGAATTCCTGAATATCCGCCTCCACCGCCCAGCGTCCCCGCCGGGTGGTGACGATCAGCACCTCGTTGCGCCGCTCGGGAACGCTCGCATCGTGCAGCACCAACCCCCGCTCGCCCACGACCGCCTGCATGGCCGCAATCTGCGGGGCAGGCACCCGCCCGTACAGAAGATGCAGATGCCCCAGCGAACGCAGGGCCATCAGGGGCACATCCTCGGTGGGCAGGCGGCGCAGCCGCTCGGCGCGCTGGACCAGCAGGCCGGACTCGCGCACCAAATCCTCGAGTTCCTTCTCCGCCTTGGCCATGTCCGCCTCGATGACGGCGAACCGGGCGGCCAGCTCGTCGAGGCGTTCGCTGGGCGGCGGCTCGGGCCGGGTATCCGGTTTCACGCCCAGGCGCTGAATCAGGGTGTCGCACTGGGCCAGCAGGGCGTCGAACCGGGCGACTTCCGCGTGGGCGTCCAGCTCGGACAAGCCGGTCTCGACGGCATCGACCAGATGGACCCCGCCGAATTCGCCCAGCGCGTTCGCCACGGCGTCCAGATGGCGTTGCAGGATGAGGACCCGCAGCTTTCCCATGGCAACCGGTCTAAACACGGGCCCCCTCCCGGATCAGCAGGGACGACAGTTCGGCTGGCAGGAGCCCGAAGCGCATGCCCTCGCTAAGCCGTCCCAGATTCAGCATCTCGATCCATTTCAGATAGGGATAGGCGACGCTTGAACGGCGGGGCCGCTCGTAGTCGCGGAAGCCGTTGCAGGCCAGGCGGTGCAGCCATTCGCGCAAAGCGTCCTCGACGCGGGGCAGATCGGCCAGCTCGCGACCGCGCAGGCACTCGGCCAACTGGCGCGGGAGAAGGCCCGCCGCCTCGGCCGGGGTCTTGGCTTCCGCCAATGCCTCGAGTTTCCGGGAAGTGGCCGGACCGTCGGGGAGACAGAGTGCCACCACCTCGGGCGTGGGCAGATGATAGGTGCGGCGGTTGCGCAGAAGGGTGACGATGTTGCTCATGTCGATCTCGCCCTCCACCAGTTCGCGGGCGAGCGGGCGGGCGCTCCGGGGGCACTGCCCGGCGGCGGCCAGCAGCCCCGCGAAGAACCGCCGGTCCAGCAGGGTGTCGGCCCGGGGGATGTTGCCGTCCGCCGCCAGGCCGTCCACCACCCGGGCGATATCCCGCTCGCCGGGGGGCAGAACCGCCACGAATTCCGCGCCGTTGCGGGCCGCCAGCAGAGCGGGCACCGACAGGCGGGGCAGGCCGGGCAGATCGACCAGCAGGCCCTCGGCCCAGGACTCCTTCTGCCCGAGGACCCGAAGGTGGAGAATGGTCTTCAAATCCTCGTACCAGAAGCGGCGCAGAAAGGCCTCGTGGAAGGCGGCGGTGCGGGCGTCGAGCATGGTCGCGACCCGCTTCAGCTCCTCGCCCAGATCCCGCACCAGTTCGCGGCGGGCCTCGTCCAGGGAGGCCACCTTCACCCCGCGTCCCGCCATCGCCCGCAACAGCACGTCCGGCGAGCCGGACTGCGCGATCCGGCGCAGCCCCTCGCCACGTAGAAAACGGGACCTCCTGCCATGCAAGTTGGCAAAGAGAAAATCCTGTCCCGGATCGATCCGTGTCGTCGCGTTCACTGGAACCCGGCAGCTCCCTTGAAGCCGAAAACGCAAAAGCGCATACTATGCCACGCATCGCCATCAAAACCAGTGCCGGAACATGGTTTTCCTTGCCGCCGCCCGTCGTTCCCCCTGCCAGCCGGGCTGGGAAATCGCGTGGCATGGTCTATGGTCTGCGGAGTGTCCGGATGCCTGTGTTCCGCTGTCAAGGAGGATTCCGCAATGGTACGGGTTGGCTTGGTGGGTGTGGGGCGGGGCGGCATGATCGCGCAATGGGCCGGGAACCGCAATGTTTCCTTCGCGGCCGTCTGCGACACGGCCTTCGCGGATGCCGACGTTGAAAAAGCGGCGCTCGAACGCCTGGCCAAGGGGGGCGCGCCCTTCGCCGTCGCCTACCGCGACTTCTCCCGTTTTCTGGAGCACGATCTCGATCTGGTCCTGATCGCCTCGCCTCCCCCCTGCCATGCCGCGCAGAGCATCGCCGCCCTGCACGCGGGCAAGGACGTGATCTGCGAAGTCCCCTCGGTGATGTCCATCGCCGAAGGCCGCGAGCTGGTGGCGGCGGTACGGGCCAGCGGACGGCGCTATTTCTTCGCGGAGAACTGCTGCTACTGGGGATTCGTCCGGGCCTGGCGGCAGATGATCCTGGCGGGGGACGTGGGCACCCCCTACTACCTCGAAGGCGAGTATGTCCACGACATCCGCTACCTGATGCGGCACAACGGCGAAGCCACCTGGCGGGCCTCCTTCAACCCCCTGCGCTACTGCACCCACGAGACCGGCCCGCTCTTCGACCTGCTGGACGACCGGGGGGTACGGGTGGTGGCCGTCAACACGCCCTCGCTCGTCAGCCCCGAGTTTCCCGCCCCCGACGCCGGAACAGCACTCATCACGACAAGCAAAGGCGCGGTGGTGAAGACGCTGGCCTGCTTCAAGAACGCCCTGCACGGCTCCTATCACCGCTATCTGCTCTTCGCCACCAACGGCACGCTGGAGACCAAGACCACGGAGGCGGTCACCCACGCCTCCCTGCCCCGGATTCCCCATCTCCAGGGCGAAGTGAAACTCCCTCTCGGCACCGCCCTGGCGGGCGGGCACGCGGGCGGCGGGCACGGCGGCGCCGACCTGGCCATGCTGAACGACTTTCTCGATGCCATCCTGCACGACCGGCCCAGCCCCATCGATGTCTACCGGGGACTCGACTACAGCCTGCCCGGCGTCTGCGCCACCCTTTCCGCCGAACAGGGCGGCATGCCCGTCGACATCCCCGACCCGCGCCTGTTCTAGTCCTCGGGCAGGGCGACCAGCCCGGCCCCGGCCACCGGCAGGCAGACATGCAGGTCCGGCTCCCGTTCGAGCGGCCCGTAGTAGTCCTGGCGGAAGCGCTCTTCGAGGGTAGCGACGGCTTCTGCCTTGACCAAAGTCATCATGCAGCCGCCCAGCCCCGCCCCCGCCAACTGCGCCCCGACGACCCCCTCGACCCCGTTGGCGAGGTCCACCAGGCGATCGATGTTGGCCGTGCTGCACGCATAGGCGCCGGGCTGGAGATCGAGCGGCGCGTTCGCCTTCGCCAGCGCGGCCAGAGCGGCATCGTCCACGGGCACGGCGAAGGGAACCATCCCGGTTCCGCCAGTGCGGAAACAGCGGTCGCCGTCGTGACTGGCGCGCATGAACCGACCGATGGCGTCGAGGTCGCCGTCCGCCAGCAGACTGCCGAACCGGCGCGAGCGCTGGCACTCGGCGATGCCGAACAGGGCCACGCCGCGCAGATGGTACGGCCCCACGTCCACATGGGTGCCGAACAACCGCTCCACCTGCGCCTGGTTCTCGCCGGCCAGCAGGCCGCGCAGCTCCTCCCGCCCCGGATTCCCGGGCAATAAAGCCAAGGCATGGTACAGGTCGCGCGGCTCGACCCCCAGCGCTTCCGGCACCAGATCGCGCAGGCGTTCGGCTCCGGCGGCGGCCGGCCAGCGCCGTTTGAGCAGCATGAGGGCGAACTCGTAGCAGGCCACGCGCTGGTTGAAGACATCGCGCGCCCCCGCGCTCTTCAGCGCCCGGTCGCCGCTGTTGGCGATCAGCAGGCGCAGCCCGTCGGGCAAAGCGGTGCTTTCCCCGACCTGGAAGGGGAAAAAACCGATGCGGGTGACATGGCCCAGTTGCCCGGTGCGGATGGCAGCGTGATCCGCCGCCCCGCCCCGCGAGCCCACGAACCACTCGCCCTGGCCGCAGAGATCGATGAACTCGCTCATCTCCAGATTGAACCCGTTCAGCGCCACCGCCGCCTCGGCGAAGGCCACCACCAGGGCGGAACTCGAGGACAGGCCGGCCGCCATGGGAATGTTGCCCGACAGCATGCAGTCCATGCCCTTCAGCCGCCGGTCCCGGTTGGCGTACTGCAAGCGCAGCAGGGGAGCGCGCACATAGTGGCTCCAGTCCCCCGGAGCGGCTTCGAGCACCTGCCGGACCGTGCTCGATTCGAGGAAGTCCATCCAGTTCGACCAGCTTTCCCCGCCGAGCAGGTCGTAGATGCGGAACTCGCGGTTGGGAAAGTGGTTCACGCGGACATCGCGGAGCCGGACCACGTCGTCCTCGCGGGGCGAGGCGGCGAGCAGGGTCTCGCGGTTGATGGCCATGACGTTGACGTTGCCGCCCCGGTGGTCCACATGCCGGCCCATCAGATTGATCCGGCCGGGCGCCCGGCAAAGCACCATGTTGCGTTCGGGGCCGAACTGGCCCATGAAGGCCTCGACCGTCTGGACCATGGCCTGGCGCCGATTGGCGATCACCTGCTCGTCGCCGCCGTAGACGCGGGCCAGCGTGGCGCGGGCGCCGGGGCCGAATTCAAGCAGCCGGGCCAGCCATTCCCGGGCGGGCTTGAAGACGGACCTGGACAATTCCTGCTCCGGCCGGAAGGTGACCAGGGGACGGCCCTCGCGCTCGGCGAGAACCTTCTCGATGGCCAGCAGCTCGGCCGGCGTGTTGAAGGCCATGAGATCGTTGGGATCGGGAAAGATCAACCGCTCGACCCGCCCCTCCCGCGCGATGCTGCCCACCGTGTCGGTAAGATACAGCTCGCCCTGGGCATTGGCCGGCGACAGCAGCCGCAGCGCGCGCTGCAGCGGCCCCATGCGGAACGCATACATCGAGGCGTTCACGGTCAACCCCCGCCGCTCCACCTCCTCCGCGGCGAACTCGCGCCCTCCCACCGTCAGCTTGGCACCCGTCTCCCGCGCCCGCCGGATGTCCGCGCACTCGACAATCCCCAGCACGGCGCCGGCATCGTCCTCGATCACCCGGCCGGCCGTGGTTTCCTGCACCTTGGGAAGAACGGAGAGGAGCACATCCGGCTCGCTCTCCCGGTAGGTCCGCAGAAGCCGGCGCACCGTATCGGCGTTGGTCACCTTGTCGCCCATGACGATCAGGACCGAGCCCGTGTGCCCCTGGGCGGCGAGCGCGTCGACCGCCGTCATGGCGGCGTGGCCGGTGCCCCGCGGATCGGTCTGGCGCACGAAGAGCACCTCGGGATGGGCTTTGGCCACCGTCTCGAGCACCTGGTCCGCCATCTGGCCCACCACCACCAGAAACCGGCTCAGCCCCGCCTCCTTGTAGGTGTCGATCGCCCGCACGATGGCCGGGCGGCCACCGACGGGGAAACAGACCTTGTGGCAGGTTTCGGACCCCATGCGCTTGCCCCGGCCCCCGGCCAGGACGACACAGACCATGTTGCGGACGTCGAATGCGGTCACGGCATCTCTCCTTCGGGTGGAACGGGCGGTCCGGGCGCGCGCCAGCAAATCGTATGCTGGTTCATCACATCCGCCGAAATCATGGGGGTGTCATCCGTCAAATCCCCGGCGGCCAGCAGGCGGATCGCATGGGACCACTCGCTGGCGGAAGGCAGCAGTTCCTCCAGGCGGTTGGGCCAGCTTTCCTCGAAGAACTCCCGGGAAAGCACGCTGCCCTCCCGGCGCGGGAAGAAGGCCATGTAGAGAATCTCCCGCTCGACGAGATCGTTGAAGAAATGGGTTCCCAGGGAGACGTCGGGCACCAGATTCTCGCGCATCATGACCAACTCGCAGAGCACGCTCACCGAGCTGATTTCCGCAAAGGTCACGGGAACGCCCAGGGAGGGGGTGGTCGTGCCCCAGCGGCCGGGGCCGACCAGCATGACGCACCGGTCGTCCAGCTCGGGCAGATGGGTGATCTCGCCGATGATCCGGGCGATCTCGTAGCGGTCCTGCACCGGCAACTCGCCATAGACGCCCGGACAGACGTAGACCACCCAGTCGAGGCTCGCATGCAGGGGCTTGCCGATCACCGCGCCGCGCGATTCGAGCAGCACCCGTTCCGGCGGAATGTCCTCGGGCACCTCCACCTCGGCACCCGACTGCCGGATTTGGAAGGGCCGGCACTGCACCAGGTTGATCTTGTAGCGGTCCCCGTCGAAGAAGTTCAGCGTCCACTCCACATCGACCGGGTAGTCGTAGGCGGTCTTGAGCAGATCGAGCATCTGCCGCATGTCGGCCACGAAATTGGTCTTGTCGAGCAGCTTGTCGAAGGTGAGAACCTCGGAGAACACGCCGCGCTGGGCGAAGCGCTCCTCGCGCAGGCGGCGCTCGAAGGCGGCGTCGCGCGAGGCGAAGAAGTCCAGCGGGATGCCGGGGCAGCGCTTCACCACATCCTCGAAGCTGGTCGAAATCAGTTGATTGGCCTCGAGGTCGAGCACGTCCACCCGGCGCTGGGCATGGCGGCGGACCTCGTCGAAATTGCCGTCGGGACGGCAGCCGGGCGCGTTCAGGGCCACCACCCGGGTGTAGTCGTCGTCCGAGCGGTCCACCGCCCGGGTGCCCACGCCGAAAACGATCCGCAGCATCCCCGCCTCGGGGTCGATCCGCTCGTCCCAGACATAGGGATTGAAGGAGAAGGCGACGCCCGCCGCCTGGGGGAAGAACATGCTGCCGTAGGTCGCCCCCGACACCCGCTGGATCAGCAGGCCCATCTGTTCGTCCCGGCGCAGCAGCCCGCGGTCGGAGCGGTATTCGAGGGCCTCCTCGCTCATGGTGCTGGCGTAGACCATGCGCACCGCGCAGAGGAAGTCCTCGAGCCGCTTGTGCTGGCCCCCCTGGTTGGCGCAGAACACGCTCTCGTACTTGCCCGCGAAGGCATTGCCGAAGTTGTCCTCCATCAGGCTGCTCGACCGGACGATGATCGGCGACTGGCCGAAATAGTCCAGCATGTCGGCGAACTGCTCGACGATATACTCGGGGAACTCGCCCGCGAGGATGCGGCGGCGGGCGGTCTCGGTCTCGTCCGCGTTCTGCAGGCCGCTCTTGTGCTTCTGCATCATCCACCAGCAGTTGTTCTGCACCAGATAGGTGTAGAAGACATCGGCGCCCACGTAGAAGGAGTCGTGCTGTTCGAGGAGGTTCTCCCAGCGCGGGTCGGTCTTGGTGAGGATGGCGCGGGCCAGCACCATGCCCACCGCCTTGCCGCCGATCAGCCCGGTGCCGATCATCCGCCGCCGGATCGCCAGCAGATCGCGCAGGTTGAGATACCGCTCGGCCAGGTCAAGCACCCGGTCCTCCCGCGAGATCAGCATCCGCAGCAGCAACATGAAATAGGCGCCCTCCTCGTCCTCGCGGTCCACGCCCCGGTCCATGTCCTGCTGCACCGCCTCGGCCTCGGCGAACGTGCGGCTCCAGTAGCCCAGCAGATAGTTCGCCGGGGCCGACCGCGACCAGGTCACGTCCGCCAGAGTGTCGGTGATCACCGCGCTCTGGGTCACCGGGTGGAACTCGTCGCCCTCGCGCACATGCAGCATGTACATGCTCGACGAATGGCGGTACTGCACCTTCTTCGGGTGGATGTACAGCCGCCCGGCGCGCCGGTAGGCGTCCACCAGAATCTGGGTGGTGTTGGAGATCGGGCGGAGCGCGTGGTGCGAGTGGTAGTTGCGGAAGATGGCGAAGTAGGCGATGGCGGCCCGGTCGTAGAGGTGCGGGCAGGTCAGCATGAAGAAATTGCCCAGCATGCGGTCGCTGTTCCAGTCGGGCGCGAGCTTGGACAGGCAGTCGAAGACGAACAGCGTGGCCCGGCCCTCCTCGTTGATCGTCCGGTGTATTTCCATGATGAAGGCTTCGAACCCCTCCTCGGGATGGAGGACGCACACATGCACATCCTCGCCCTCCTCCACCAGCGGCTCGTGGTCCGCGAAACGGAAGTAGATCAGCCGCTGGCGGTTGTGCCGGGCGTAGTCGACATAGGGGTTGACGAACTCGCGGTAGTCCTCGACCGCGTCGATCTGCCAGACAATGTTGTCCCCCGGCATGATGCCGCGGAACACCCGGTCGAGAGCGGTCAGGCCGGTACTGAGTCGCATGGAACGTTTGCGCATGGTCGCCATTTCCTGAATCGGTCAGCCGCCGAGAAGACTCCAGCAGGCGCCGGCCAGGGCCAGCGCGTTGAACACGGCATGGGCCAGCACCGCCGGCAGCAGGGAAGCGTGCCGGCAACGCAGACGGTACAGCCACAGCGCCAGAACGCAAAGCCCGGCCGCCTGGTCGAGCCGCGCGTGGACCAGCGCGAACACCGCGGCCATCGGCAGCGCCGGCCGCGCGAGCCCCTGCGCCCGGAAGGCCTCGGTCAGGATCAGCCGGAACAGCAGTTCCTCAGCCAGCGGGGCGAACACCAGAACCTGCACGCAGACCGCCACCCAGACCGCCCGCCCCGCCGTGGCGGCAAGCAGGTCGGTCAGCGTCTCCGGCGGCGTCTCCGGCAGCCAGCCGCCGAACACCGCCTGGGACAGCCACACCAGCGGGATGGCCAGCGCGAAGGCTCCCGCCCCCGCCCCGCAACCCGCCAGCATGGCCCGCCGGGAAGCGGCCTTGGGCAGAGTCAGTTCGAGCCGGGACAGCAACCCCGTCCAGCGGCCCCAGCCCAGGACCAGCACGCCCGCACCCGCCCCCCCGACGGGCAGGACCAGCCCCCGCAGCCAGAGCTGGGCCAGATCGCCGATCCGGCCGTCCGCCAGCCGGGCCAGCCACCCCATCGCCAGTATTCCCGCCAGCGCCCCGGCCAGAGCCCGCTGCCAAAGCAGGGAATCCTTGTCGGCGGGATTGCAGGCGGGAGGGGAAATGGGTGTCATCGCAAACCGAATCGAGCTATCTTTATCGATTGACCACGGTATAGTATACACCGCCAATTCCCCCGACCTACGGCGTCCCGCCGACACAGTCCCAAGCGTCAGCTACCAGGAGGCACGCAAGATGAACAAGAAGACGATCCGTGACGTTGACCTCAAAGGCAAGCGCGTCCTCATGCGGGTGGATTTCAACGTCCCGCTGAACGACAACCTCGAAATCACCGACGACACCCGCGTCCAGGCGGCCCTGCCCTCGATCCGCGCGATTCTGGACCAGGGCGCCAGCCTGGTGCTGATGAGCCACTTCGACCGGCCCAAGGGCAAGGTGGTCCCCTCGATGAGCCTCAAGCCCGTGGCCGCGCATCTGGGCAAGCTGATTCCGAACGTGGTCAAGATGGCGCCCGCCACCGTCGGCCCCGAAGTGGCCGCGATGGTCAAGGCGCTCCAGCCCGGCCAGGTCCTGGTCCTCGAAAACACCCGCTTCCAGCCCGAGGAAGAGGGCAAGGGCTGCACCAAGGAAGAGCAGATCGCCTTCACCAAGCAGCTCGCCTCCTACGGCGACGTGTACGTCAACGACGCCTTCGGCTCCGCCCACCGCGCCCACGCCTCCACCGCCCTCGTCTGCGACTACGTGGCAACCTCCGTGGCCGGCTTCCTCATGGAGAAGGAACTCGAATACCTGGTCCAGGCCATCGAGTCCCCCGCCCGCCCCTTCGTCGCCATCATCGGCGGCGCCAAGGTCTCCGGCAAGCTCGAAGTCCTGCAGAGCCTCATCCAGAAAGTGGACACCATCCTGATCGGCGGCGGCATGGCCTACACCTTCCTCAAGGCCCAGGGCCACGCCATCGGCAAGTCCCTCTGCGAGGACGACCTGCTCGACACCGCCCGCGACATCCTCGCCAACGCCAAGAAGGCCGGCGTCAAGATTCTCCTCCCCATCGACAACGTGGTCGCCGACGCCTTCTCGAACGACGCCAACACCCAGGTCGTCGGGCAGGACATCGCCGACGGCTGGATGGCCCTCGACATCGGCCCCCAGGCCACCAAGGCCTACGCCGCCGAAATCGCCAAGGCCAAGACCGTCGTCTGGAACGGCCCCATGGGCTGCTTCGAAATGAGCAAGTTCGCGGCCGGCACCAACGGCGTCTGCCAGGCTGTGGCCGACAGCGACTGCGTCAGCATCATCGGCGGCGGCGACTCCGTCAGCGCCGTCAACCAGAGCGGCCTCGCCGACAAGATGAGCCACATCTCCACCGGCGGCGGCGCCAGCCTCGAACTGCTCGAAGGCAAGGCGCTCCCCGGCGTCGTCGCCCTCGACGACAAGTAAGCCAGCCCCCCCAAGCCAAGGAAACACAATGGCACGCAAGATTTTCATCGCCGGCAACTGGAAGATGAACAAGACGGTTGCCGAAGCCGCCGAACTGCTCGCCGGCCTCAAGGCCAGCGCCGGCCGGATCGGTAACGTGGACGTGGCCGTCTGCCCGCCCTACACCACCCTGGCCGGTGCCGTGGCGGCCCTCAAGGACACCCCCATCATGGTGGGCGCGCAGAACGTCCACTGGGCCGCCTCCGGCGCCTACACCGGGGAAGTCTCCGCCGCCATGCTCAAGGAACTCGCCGTGGACTGCGTCATCATCGGCCACAGCGAGCGGCGGCAGTACTTCGGCGAGACCGACGCCACCGTCAACCAGCGCACCAAGGCCGCCCTGGCCGCCGGGCTGCTCCCCATCGTCTGCGTCGGCGAGACCCTCGCCGAACGCGAGGCCGGGAAAACCGAGCAGGTCGTCAAGACCCAGACCGAAGCCGGCCTCGCCGGCCTCGATCCCGCCCAGGCCGCCATCGTCACCATCGCCTACGAGCCCGTCTGGGCCATCGGCACCGGCAAAACCGCCACCCCCCAGATGGCCCAGGACGTCCACGCCTTCCTGCGCGGCGTCCTGGCCGGCATGTTCGGCGCCGAGACCGCCGGGAAAATCCGCATCCAGTACGGCGGCAGCATGAAGCCCGACAACGCCGCCGAACTGCTCGCCCAGCCGGACATCGACGGTGGACTTATCGGCGGCGCCAGCTTGAAAGCCGAGGACTTCCTCGCTATCGTCACCAGTGCCTAGCGTTACCGTCTAGGATTCCGCATTGTTTCTTGGTCTGCCGCGACCCGTCCCCCCCGGCGGGTCGCGGCGGCCAATCCGGAGAGACCTACGTGAGCATTGCCCTGGCCGAGGAAAAAGAACGGAGCACCCTCGAGGACCGCGAGCTGGTCGAGCGGTTCAAGCGAGGCGACCAGAGCGCCTTCAGCCGACTCGTCGCGAAGCATTCCGCCAAAGCCTACCAGATCGCCTACGGAGTCGTCGCCAACCGCGAGGACGCCGAAGAGGTCACGCAGGATGTTTTCGTGCGCATCCACCGCGCCCTGGCCAAATTCCGCGGCGACGCCGAATTCACCACGTGGATGTACCGCATCGCCATGAACCTGGCCCGCAACAAGTACCGCTGGAACAAGTCGCGCGGCAGCCAGCGCAACATCAGCATCGACGCCCCGCTGCCCGGTTCCGACGACGACGACGGGCGCCACATCGACCTGCCCGAAAGCGATCTTTCCCCCGACGAAAAGACCCAGGTGGACGAAATCGAGCAACAAGCGCTCGAAGAGTTGTACAATTTGCCGGAACTCTATCGGGAAGCCCTTGTCCTACGCAACGTGAAAGAACTCAGCTACGAGGACATTTCCTCCCTGCTGGGTTGCAAGCTCGGGACAGTCAAGTCCAGGATTGCCCGGGCGCGTGACGAACTAAGGAAAAGGCTTGGATTATGAGCGAACTGGTCGAGCAAACAGGCTGTCCTCCCTTCGAAACCCTTAGCGCCTACGTGGATGGCGAGGCGGTCGAAGCGGAGATTCAGCACATCAAATCCTGCGAGCACTGCCTCCGCGTCGTATCCTCGCTCCGCACTCTCGACGCGGTCGTCTCCCGATCCTGCCAGCCGCCGGAAGGCCTGGCGGACCGCATCATCGCCGCCTGCAACGGCGGCGCCGCCGTCCAGTCCGCTCCCCGGGTGGTTCCTTTCTGGGGCCGTTCCCTGCTTCGCTACGCTGCCGCCCTCGCGGTCACCGGCGCTCTGGCTCTGGCCATCCGGCAGGCGGTCGGCACGATGGACGGCACCTCCCAGCCCGGCAACTACGTCGCCGAGAGCAACGGGATGCAGGAGGAGGCAGTCGCCAACCCCGGCGGCGCTCCGATCGCCCCCAACCAAATCCGCACCGTCGCCACCCAGAACTCCGCCGCCGGCAACGGCGGTGTGGCGGTCGCCAAACGGCCGATCGCCGCCGAAGTCAACCATGTCTGGGGCGTGCGCAATCTGGCGGCGGTCGAGAAGCAGCTCGAAGCCCAACTCCCCAAAGAAGTCAACTGGGGCATGACCCGAGACAGCAACGGCACCCAGATTTTTCAGGCCAGCCTCAGCGACGAGCAGTTGCAGCAACTGGTGAACGGCATCCACCGCCAGGGCTACGACCTGTTCAGTTCCGAACTGCCCCAGCCCAACCAGGAAGACCGGGTCAATTTCGCGAACAGCCGGCGGGTCATCTACCACGCCCGCTTCGTCCAGCTCACCGCCCAGTAAGCCCTTCCCCGTCCATGGACCGGGCCGCAGCTTCCAGCAAGCTGCGGCCTTCGCTTTTCTACCCTTCCACCCGGCGGACATAGACGTAGTACGGGCTCTGCACCAGGCCCCGGTTGTCCGAAAAGAAGGCGCGGACATGGGTGTTCCCGGCCGCGAGTTCGAGCCGGAAGACCGCCGGACCCGCATCGCCGACCGCCTGGCTCCGCTGCGGCCCGTTGCCGATTTCCAGACAGGCGGTGCGGATATCGAGCGCCTTGCCGCCCGTGTACATGGGCCATTCCGCCTCGGCGATGGCGTCGCGCCGGAACCCCACATCGTCGCCCTCGATACCGGCCCGGATGCCATGCCCCGCCTCGCGGGGCCAGCGCCGCAGGTCGAATTCATAGGTGCCCGGACGCTCGACGCGGACCTCCCAGTAGCCCAGACAGGGTTGCCCCTGGCGAATCTGCCGCTGGTTCCAGACCACGTCGCAGTCCGCGTTGCGCAGATCGTGGGTATGCAGAATGGCCACCTCCTGCCCCTCGGCCCCGATGGACAGGGGAATCTCCTCCGCCATCTGCCGCGAGCAGACGGCCCACCAGGTCTCGTAGGCCGCGCGAAGCTCCGCCACGATGCCGGGATGCCGGTCGGCCACGTTGGCCTGCTGGCCCGGATCGGCGGCAAGATCGTACAATTCGTCGTGGTCCACCAGCCGCCAGGCGCCCTTCATCACGCAGCTCATCCGCCACTTGACCGGATCGGCCACCCGCTGGGTGTCGGTCACCAGAATGCGTTCGTCCCAATCGTCGCCGCCCGCCTGACCCCGGGCGAGGGTTGCGAGGCTCCGCCCGTGGAAAAACCGCCCGGCGGGCACGGCCACCTCGCACAGATCAAGAATGGTGGGCATGAAATCGATGTAGGCCGCGAGTTCCCCCACGTCCCGCCCGCCGCGAACCTCGCCGCCCGGCCAGCGCACGAGCCAGGGAATCCGGTGCCCCCCCTCGTACTCGCTCCCCTTGAACCCCCGCAGACCCGCGTTGAAGGCCCCCGGCTCGCGGGCGGCGGCTCCGCCGCACTGGCCATTGTCGCTCATGAACATGAGGATGGTGTCGTCCTCGATGCCCAGTTCGGCCAGCTTGGCCCGCAACCGCCCGAAATTCTCGTCGATGTTGGTAATCATCCCGAGGAACCGGGCGTAGTTTTCGGTCCGGGCCAAGCCCTCGTAGAGTTTCCGGTAGTGCGGCTCGACGTTGTAGGGGCTGTGCGGGGCGTTGGTGCTGACGAAGCAGAAGAACGGCTCGTCCCGGTGGTCCTCGATGAAGGCGAGCGCCTCGCGGAAGAAGACATCCGTGCAGTACCCCGCGAAGGCGCGGGGCTCGCCGTTCACCCGGTAGGTGTCGTCGAAGTAGTCGTTTCCCCACCAGTCGGGTCCCTGGCTGACCCCGCCGCCGCCGTGGCAGACGCTGGTCTGGAACCCCCGATCCTGGGGCCGGTAGGGATACTCGTCCCCGAGGTGCCACTTGCCGAAGATGCCGGTGCGGTAGCCCGCGCCGGCCAGCGCCTGGGCCAGAGTCCATTCGTCCCGGCGCAGCAGGGACCGCCCCCCGATGGTATGCCAGACGCCGGTGGAGTTGCAGTAGTGCCCGGTCATCAGCCCCGCCCGCGTCGGCGCGCAGGTGGTGCCCGAGTGGAATTGCCCGAACCGCACCGCGTCCCCGTGGAAGGCGTCCAGATGCGGCGTCCGGATATACGGATGCCCGTGCGCGCCGAGGGGCGGATACCCCTGATCGTCGGTCAGTACCAGAACCACATTCGGACGGCGGACCTTGAGCATCGGCAATCTCCCCGATTCTACCAGCGAACACGATAGGCGAACATGGCCGGATCGTGGTCGAGCACCAGTTCGGACTCCGTCTGGCGGAATGGCACCGCCACCGGCGGGGCCGCCTCGTCCAGCGGCACGGCGGTCACCGAGGCCACCCGCGGCGCGGGCTCGCCGGCCAAGCGGTCCAGGCGCAGGGCCACCGAGAAGGCCGGACTGCGCGGCAGCGGGGTCACATCCAGGCCGTTCTCCACCGGCACGATCCGGCAGGCCCCGTCGGTCTTCGCGAAGCCGAAATCGACCACGGTGCCGGGCAGATTGATCGGCGGCAGAACCGGTTCCGCGACGCCTTCGGCGGGAGTGAAACTCACCTTGACTTCCTCCCCCCCACGCTCGATGTCCAGCATGCCGGCCAGCACCCGGTCCTGGCCGAAGGGCACCCCGTCCAGAATCCCCCGGCCATGCTCGCCGTAGAGCCCGACGAGGAAATGGTAGCGCCCGCTGGCGGTTTCGGGAATCGCGGCCCGGCAGGAAGTCCGCACCGTCATGCCCGCCTCCCACTGGTCGGTGGGCACGCTTGACTGATGATCGCTCTGGAAGGAAATGCCGTTGCTCTCCTCGTTCTTCGCGTTCGTGAAATGGACGAAGGTCCGCCAGGGCAGCCGGTGGGCCTTGCTCACCTGCCACACGCAGTCATAGGTGAACACCCCGCCGCCAACGTCGGTGAAATTCTCGATCCTCGGCTGGGCGAACACCCGGCGCTGGCTGTGCAGGGAGGTGGTCCGCGCGTCGCAGAACCAGCCCGACTCGCCCCGCGAACTCTCCGCATAGGCGTCCCCCTTCCTCTCCACCGCCGCATACCAGTCGCCCTTGCTCGCCAGGAAACCGTGGGGCGGCAGCACAAAGCCGTCCTCCTCCCAGTCCTTGTCGCTCCGGTTCACCAGCACCACAGTACCCTCGTCCCAGACCACGCGCAGACGATGGATGTCGCCGTCCACAAACTCGCAGCTCACGATGTTCCGCAGGGCCAGACGGCGGATCACATCTTGCAGCAGGTAGTACTTGCGGACCGCGCCCCGGCCCCAGGAGGCGCTGTCGGTCATCAGGGAATGGCCGGCGAGCAGCTCGATGCCCATGTAGTCGTCGCTGTTGATCCCGTGCACCGACCGGTCGCGGCCGCCCTCGTAGCGGTTCGAGTAGCCTGCTCCCATCAGCACGAAACGGGCATGGTTCACCGCGTCGTACCACGGCACCCGCTGCCAGTCCGCGCAATCGAGCCGGATTTCGAAGCGCCGGGGGTCCGACGAAAGGTACAGCCATTGGCAGTCGGCCCCGTCGAGATAACCGATGAGCTGGTCGTGCCCGGCCTCGGAGGTGGTCGGCGCGTCGCCCAGGAAATCGCGGATCCAGGCGAAGGCTTCGCCCCAGTGCCGGCGGGTCTCCAGGCCCGAGTGGAAATTGCCGTCCCAGTCCCACCAGTCCACGCAGCCGGTCGAGGTGAAGACATCGAGGAAGGCATGGGTAGGCGCCACCCCCTCCCGGACGAGCCGGAAATTGCGCTCGACGAAGGGCAGGATGCGGTCGGGCCGGAATTTGTAGGAAAAGGCGTCCCGCCCCTTGTTGTGCCAGGCCGGCGTGGGGCGCCCGTCGCGGGTGAAGTAGATGTTCTCGAAGCTGTACTCGGTGGCGTCGGGATAGAAGTCGATGTAGTTGTCGTGCAGGCCCCAGGGGATGTCCTGCTCGCGGCAGATGCGGCCTACCTCGCGCAGTTCCTCGACCGTGCCGAGATGGGGATTCGGCGGCCAGACATCGGGCAGACGATAGTCGTAGCCCCAGCGCTGCCAGTTGTGGATGGTGAGGATCGAGTCGGTCATGCCGTAGCGGATGGCCTCGCGCATGCGCTCGCCGATCTGGCCGTAGCGGCCGCCCCAGATGTCGAAGAGGAAGCGGCCGGCCAGACGCGGCACCGCCCCCGCCGGCTCCTTGTCGTACAACGGGCGATAGGCGATGGCCGCATTCATGCCGCCATGGGCGGGCACGAAGGTCAGCATGCTGTTCATGCGGGTGCAGAGCGCCTGAGTCCGGGTGGCCGGATCGTATTCGAGATGGGTCGGCGGCGTGTCGGTGGCCATCAGCACCGCCAGCCCGGAGGTGGTCTCGAAAGCCACATGGCTGGCGGCAAGGCTATGCCCGCCAAACCCCATCCGGAAGGCCTTCGGCTGCTGGACCACATAGCCATGCCCCCAGTACACCCGGTGGGCGGGACGGTCCCACACCTGCGGCCCAAGCAGAGAAATCCGCCGGTCGCCGATCACCTCGACCCGCAGACCCGGGCCATCCGTCAGCAGCGCGACGGAGCATTCCGCTTCGCCCAATTTTCCGGCCAGTTGGTGGTAGTAGCGCACCCCGCCCGGAATCTCCTCCCAGCGCACCTCGCGGCAGGCATAATCCGCCGGGGCAACCCCCACCGTGGCATCCTCGATCTCCAGGCGCAGACCGGCGAAACCGGTCACATCCTCGCCGTCCGAAAACAGGAACCAGCCATCCAGCAGGCCATTTTCGCCGGGAACGACCAGGGCGGCGAAAGGCCCGCCCGCCGCGCCCGCCAGCCGGAACGTCTCCTTCTCGTCCGGCGGAGTCGTGCCCGTCGCCACCGCCCGCACCCGCGCCAAAAGGCCCGGATTCGGCGGCGTCTGGCCGGGCGGCAGCGCCGTCAGCGCCTCCCCCGCCACCAGTTGGGGATGCGCCCAGAAGCAACTGTCGCAGGACGTGTTCAGATTCGGCCCCGGATGGCTCTCCAGACGGACCGTGACCGTCTGCCCCGCCCAGGCGGACAGGTCCACCTCGGCCTCTTCCCAGACCTTGGCGGCGGAAAACCGCTCGAACAGGGGTTCCGCAGGCGGGGTGTCCGTGAAAACCCGGACCCGGAAAGCCACCCCGTCGCTGCCCGGCTCGGCCGGCGCATGGTCCCGGATCGCGTTGGCGAAACGGAGATGAATCGGTTTGCCCGCAGGCAGGGCCACCCGGTAATCGACCCAGACGCTGCCGCCGCCCGGAATCCAGGGCGGGTGCATGCTGATAGCCGTCCGGCTGTCGCCGCGGGACAGGCTCGTGCGCCCCACGTAGGCGCGGCTCACCGGATCGGTGCCCTGCCAGCGCACCGGCTTGGTCACCGGTTCGCCTTCGTAGTAATTCCAGCCCGCCTGGAAATCCCGCTCGCGCCACAGCGCCAGCATGCCGTCGGCGGCCAGTTGCAGCACGGGCAGTTCCGCCGGGGTCGCCTCGTCCACCGCCGCCACTTTCGGCAGGGCCTTTTTCACCGTGAAAATGCGCACGGCGTGAACCACCCGGCCGTCGGCCAGGGTCGCGTAGACATGGACTGGATACATGGCCGCATACACCGGCGGACCCGAGACAATCGAAAACTCCACCTCCGCCTGCCCGCCTGCCGCCAGCCGGAACTGCTTCTCGGCCGGGCCGACCACCCGCCAGGCGTCCACCAAATCCCGCACCGCCAGAGTACCCGCCAACTCCCCCTCGCTCCGGTTTTCGAGCGTCACCGTCACCCCGGTGGCCACCTCCGGGTCCGCCACGTCCGCAATCTCGGCCACGAATACGCGCAACCCGTGCGCCGCGTTCTCGTGCCCGTTCCACGCCCCCAGCATCAAACCGCACACCACCGTCAGGCAAACGATACGAACACGCATGGCAGGACTCCTCGGTTGCGGGACCAGTATGTGACCTACCCAACGATAGGCAGAGACGGCGCAATGTCAATCCGTCCCGACGGCTTGACGCCCGGAGCGCCGCTATGTACGTTCGTCCTGCGCCGCCCCAATCCACCCACCCCGGACCCTCCCATGCGCCCGCTCAAATGGCCCAACCACGCCGACCTCGCCATCCGCCGCGGCCCCCCCATCGACCGCGAGGAATACCTGGACCACATGACCTTCCGGGCCAACCGCCGCCCGCTCTTCACCGAAATCTTCGGCCCCATCATCGGGCTCAAGGAGGAATGGGACGAACAGGGCGCCAGCCCCGGGGAACTCGATTTCTCCGCCTTCCGCTACCGCGACGCCCAGCGCGGCGGCGTCCCCGTCAGCACCGGCTGGACCGGCGGCGAGCCGAATGTCGTCCTCGAGGAAACCGAGGAATACCTCATTACCCGCGACCGCATGGGGCGGCGCATGCAACTCATCAAAGGGGTCGCCACCCTCCCCCTCCCCCTCGATTACCCGGTCAGGAACATGGACGACTGGCGGCGTCTGAAACCCCACTACGAATTCAGCGAGGCGCGGTTCGGCAAGGACTGGGAGGCGACCGCCAAGGCCCATCGCGCCGCCGGGCGGGTCGTCACCGTCGGCATCCCCGGCGGCTTCGACGAACCCCGCCAACTGCTCGGCGAGGAAACCCTCTGCCTTGCCTTCTACGAGCAGCCCGAGCTGGTCCACGACATCCTCGAAACCATCGGCGACACCGCCTTCCGGGTCCTCGACCGGGTCTCGCGCACCGTCCCGGTGGACCTGCTCTCCGTCCACGAGGACATGGCCGGGAAAAGCGGCCCCCTGGCCGGGCCGAGGCAGATCGAGGAATTCATCGCCCCCTACTACCGGCGCGTCTGGGACCTCCTCGCCGAACGCGGCGCGCAGGTCTTCGACCAGGATTCGGACGGCAACATGAACCCGGTGATCGACGCCTTCCTCGCCGCCGGGGTCAACTGCATGCACCCCATGGAACCGGCGGCCGGCATGGACATCGTTCAGGTCCGCGAGAAGTACGGCGAACGCCTCGCCTTCTACGGCGGTCTGGACAAGCATGTCCTCCGCCGCAGCCAGGCCGAAATCGAGGCGGAACTCGAACGCAAAATCCCCCCCATGCTCCGCACCGGCGGCTGCGTCCTCGCCCTCGACCACCGCATCCCCAACGGCACCCCGCTCGAAAACTACCGCTTCTACATCCGCAAAGCCTGGGAAATCATGGAGCGCCACCCGGTTTCACCATGAGCACCCCAATTCATGGCACCCCCTAGGCGTTGCTATTCACGCAGGCAGAATTATCGTTCCCTCGGCGCAAGCCGATGTTCCGAACCGATTCACCCCAACCCGGAGAGTCCCAGCATGAAAACCCTGCTCCTTGCCTTGACGATTCTGACCACCGCCCTCGTCGCCCAGGCCGCCCCGGACAATTTCCCCCTCCAGCTCGCCATCTGCCCACCGGCCCAGTTGATGCCCGAAACCACCAACATCGTCGGCTTCAAGTTCAACCTCCCCTATGGCCAGAATGATTTCGTGCGCGGGTTCGACCTGGGGGTCGTGGGCGGGGCCACGGACTGCGAGGCCTTCCAGCTCAACCTGTTCAACGTCGTCCCCGGCACCGCCACCGGCGTCGGCGTCGGCCTGTTCAATCTGCTCGGCAACGCCGAAGGCATCCATGTCGGCCTGATGAACTACGTCGAAGCCGAATGCCAGGGCCTGCACGTGGGGCTGCTGAACGTGGCCCACGTCGTCACCGGCCTGCAAGTCGGCGTGGTCAACCACTGCAACAAGCTCTACGGCATGCAGATCGGGCTGGCGAACATCGCGACGGAGGGGCGTCTGCCCTTCACGGTCCTCGTCAACGCCACGTTCTAGTCCAGCACGAGCCAGCCGAAGACGCTGGAATCCTTGCCGCCGCAGACGCCCGGCGTCCATTCCAGCCAGCCCCGGAAGCCTTCGCCGTCGTTGTCGTTGACGGTCATGGACCAGGCCCCCCGCAGGCCGGAACGGGGGGCCGACACTCCCAGGGCGCGCCAGGGAATCGCGGCCTCGTAGACCGTCCGCCCCTCTTCCCGCAACACCGCCAACCTGGCGTCGGGAGGCGGGGCCGCAACCGGTGCCCACTGGAAAACCTGCGCCCCCCCCGGGGTCAGGGTGAGGCCGATTTCATGCTCCGTGCCGTCGAAGCCCGGCTGGGAATTCGGTGCTCCGTTCCGCCAGGCAAGCTGGATGCAGTCGCCCCGCCACATCTGGGCCTCCTCGTCCGCCTGATGCTGGACATTGTCGCGGACCACGGCGGCCAGATAGAGGAATTCCCGGTCCCAGGCCAGACGGACCTCGACCGAGCAGTCCTCCTCCCCGCCGTATTCCTTGTCGATACGGACCCCGCCGTCCGCGCCGCCCAGCCGAATCTGCACCGGGCTGGCCCAGTCCTCGAGCCGACCATCGATCACGGGCGGCTGCGCCACCTGTGCCGCATGGGCCACGGGGCGCGATTTCCGCAGCAGGATTCCCGCCTCGCTGCTGCCCTCGACGAAGCGGGCCGACAGATTCGCGGCCATGTCGGCGTTCGTCTGCGGGGTGGTACATTTGAGCAGGAAGGACAGATTCGCCCCCGGCGCCAATCCGTCGACGGCCAGCTCGGCGGCGGGCTCGATCCGCCACCCCTCGGGAGTCTGGAGGAGCAAGCGCCCGGAACGCGCCGCCCGGCTGTTGTTGCGCACCGCCAGCGGCAAGAGGAAACTCTCGCCGCCGTGAACCCCGGCCGGAACACTCATCTGGACACTGACGCTGGGCGCGAAGCGGAGCCGCACCGGCACATTCCGCTCCATCTTGTCCGCAGGCAAGCGCAGGCGGATATTCGCCTCGGCAACCCCGTTCTCCTCGCCCAGCCACAGCACCCGCCGGGCGCTTGTCGTCTGGCCAGGCTGGATGGACACGCCCTGCGTCTCGCCGTCCGGCCACAGCACTTCGAACTCCGCCGACTGCCCGCCGCCAGCCACGAAATCAAAACGGAATTCGGCGGGTTCCCCCCGCACCACCCGCTGGTCGGCGGCGGGCAGAACCACCCTCACCTGCCGTTCAGCCAGCGCACGGTCAAACAGGAACTCGCTGGCCTGCGTGCCCCTCACCGGGTCCGCGCCAAGTTCCCGCGCCTCGGCCACAGCCTTGTTCAAATCGTCGCGGGTGGCGGGACGAAAGACCAGGGCGCGGACCTCGTAGGGAGCCAGACGCTCCCGGCGGGATAGCTCACCGCCGGTCTGGAATTCCGCCGGCACGCTTCCCGCCGCATACAGCCGCTCCACCAGCCAGGCATCCCCGGCCAGCCCCCAGTCGCCGGGAACCAGTTTCCAGGCCAGCTCGCGGGGTTCGGCGGCGGCATTGAAGAACAGCGCCGCCAGACGCCCGTCGGCGGCACGCCAGATGGTCCCCTGCGCGGACGGCAGGGTGGCCGGATGGGGTGTCGTGCGGTGCCACGTCACCGTCAGCGGCGGCACCGGCTCCAGGGGCCGAATCTCGTCGAGCAACTGCCCGAGGACGGTGAAATCCTTCGCGGCCAGCCTCAGTTCGCTGGCGCGGAGCATGAAATCCAGTTTGGCATCGTGCTTCGGTTCCAGCAGCCACGAGCTGTTCCAGCCCAGTTGACAGCCCCAGAGGAAGTCCCGCCCCTGGGCCAGGGCGAAGGCGGGCAGATCGTCCTTCGGGTCCTGGGGACTGGTGAAATAGACCGTGTAGCCCGAATAGACGGCGGGCAGCAGAGGCACGTCCACGGCGAACCGGGGCGACCACGCCAGAAAGGCGTCGATGGTGTCCATGTACGGCTCGGCGGTGTTCTCGGTGGTGAGGGTGCAGTTCATCCGGACCGCCTCGGCCTTGATCGGTTCGAGCATGGTCCGGTAGGCGTCCACCCAATGTCTGCCGCCA
>LVAZ01000507.1 GCA_001603055.1 Victivallales bacterium Lenti_02 | reverse complement strand
CCCCGCCGCAGGAGGTGAGGCTGTCGCCGAAGCAAATCACGCGCATGGGAGAACTCCTCGGAATGGAATGTCGGCGCGACTGTACCCCCGGCGAAGCCAATCCGCAACCCCGACCGCCAGCTTCGGCCAGCGAATGCCGTTAGCCGCCACTTGGCCTTGACTTCGCCGGGTCCGCGCCTAGCCTATGGGCTGACTCCTTTCCTTCCCCCGAGCCAGCAGAGGTCCGCACCATGAAGTACAGCGCCACCACCGTGTTCATGCCCCAACTCACCCTGGCCGAACAGGCCGCCCTGCTTTCCCGACTGGGCTTCGACGGCATCGAGCTGCGCGTCCGCCGGGTCACCGACGAGGTGCGGGCCAAGGCCGAGCCCTCGAACTGGGGCTATCATGTCAACGATCTCACCCCCGAGAATTTCGCGGCCAAAGCCCCCGAAATCCGCACGATTCTGGCCGACCACGGCCTGAGTTTCGTGGGCATCGCCTCGAACGCCCCCTGCACCGACCTCGAACAGCTCAAGCGCCTCATCGAGGGGGCCGTCGCCTGCGGCGGCCAGCCCCTGCTCCGGGTCGGCGCCACCACCGGCTACAAGGCCGACGGCAGCCAGAACTACTGGGAAATCTACGGCGAGACCGTGGCCGGTTTCGCCCGGGTCGTCGAGCTGGCCAAGGGTACCGGCATCAAGCTGCTGATCGAGATGCACGGCAACACCATCCACCCCAGCGCCTCCCTCGCCTACCGTCTGGCCAGCAATTTCAGCCCGAACGACGTGGGCGTGATCTACGACCCCCAGAACATGGTGCGCGACGGCTACGAGACCATCGCCCTCGCCCTCCAGCTTCTCGGCCCCTATCTGGCCCACTGCCATCTCGGTGCCCACCGTCCCCTGCTCGGCACCCCGAACGACAAGGGCACCATGCAGTGGAAATGGGAGCAGTGCAGCCTGGGCGACGGCCTGTTCGACGTCCCCACCATGCTGGCCCAGTTCAAGAAGGTCGGCTATCAGGGTTTCATCTCCATCGAGGATTTCGCCAATCTTCCGGTGGAGGACAAACTGAGTCGGGCCATTGCCTACCTGAAATCCCTGGAATAGCCAGCCCATGAGCCCCGCCGCCTTCGTGCCCGGTTTCCATCCCTTCTGGTTCTGGAACGACCGTCTGTCGGCCGAGGAAATCCGCTGGCAGATTCGGGAAATGGCGGCGGCGGGGGTGCGGGGCTTCTACATCCATTCCCGCCAGGGACTCGGCCAGCCCTATCTGGGCGAAGCCTTCCTCGATCTGGTCGAGGTGGCTTTCGACGAAGCCCGGCGGCTGGGCCTGGCCCCGCAGGTCTACGACGAATACCCCTACCCCAGCGGCATCGCCGGGGGCGAAGTCATCCTCGGGCGGCCCGAATTCCAGGCCACCCGCCTGATCCAGACCGCGTTCGACTGCGACGGGGGCAGCGTCCGGCGCGACCTGCCGGCCGGGCATGTCCTGGCCTGCACCGCCTGCCCGCTCGGCGAAACCGGCCCCGACTGGTCCGCCGAACGGGACTTGAAAGCCGCCGTCGGGATCGTTCTGGCCGACGAGTCCTACAACCTCGGCGGGCTCACTGTCTACAACCGCAAGCGCTACTTCGCCAGCAATCCCCGGCCCCGCCTCGAAACCGAACTGCCGCCGGGCCGCTGGCGAGTCTACGTCTCGGTGCAAGCCCTGGTTTCCGGGCACAAGTACTGGGACGGCTATGTGGACGTGCTGAACCCCGAGGCCGTCCGCGAATTCATCCGTCTGACCCACGAGCGCTATGCCGCCCGTTTCGGCGAACGGCTGGGGCGGGAGGTGCCCAGTTTCTTCGTGGACGAAACCTATCCCGGCTGGAGCACGCTCCTTCCCGCCGCCTTCCGGGAAGCCTACGGCTACGACCTGCCCGGCAAGTTCAGCGCCCTCCAGGACTCAAGCCACCCCGACCATTTCCGGGTTGCCCGCGATCTCCGCGAGCTGGTCTACAACCAGTTCTGCGCCAGTTTCGAGGAACCCGTCCGCCACTGGTGCCGCGCCCACGGGGTGCGCTACGCGGGCGAGAAGGAGAGCATGCGCCTCGCCCAGCTCCGCTACATGGACATTCCCGGCTGCGATCCGGGGCACACCAAGGCGGGCACCCGGCGCGAGGACCTGCTCGGCCCATCCCCCCGGCGCAACGCCCGCACCACCGCCGCCGCCGCCTATTTCTACGGCAAGGAAGGCGCCCTCTGCGAATGCTACCACAGCCTCGGCTGGAGCGGCACCCTCCAGGACGCCCGCCTCATCGCCGACAATCTCCTCTGGGCCGGAATCCGCTACCTTGTCCCCCACGGTTTCTTCTACAGCACCCACGCCCTCAAGAAACACGACGCGCCGCCCACCCTTTTTTTCCAGATGCCCTACTGGCCCCTGTTCCGCCATCTGAGCGACCGGGTCGAGCGTCTGCTCGCCGCCTTCGAGGGCACCTGGATCGACGCTCCTGTCCTGCTCGTCGAGCCCAGCGCCGGCAACCCCGGCCACGAGCAGTTGGCCGACTTCGAGGACCTCCAGCACGCGCTCGCCGCCGCCCATGTCGATTTCCTCGCCTGCGACCGGGACATCCTCGCCGACGGCGAAATCCGCGCGGGGAAACTCCATCTCCGCGACCTCGTGGTGGACACCGTCGTCGTTCCCGCCATGCGTGATCCCGAACCGGAATTGACCGAGTGGCTGGCCCGATTCCCCGGTCGGGTTCTCCGCCGCGAGGACTTCCCGGATGTCACCGCCCTCGCCCGTGCCATTCCCGACGGGCTCAAACTGACCGCAGTGGCAGGCGATGCGGGGCGGGTGTTTTCCGTCGTCCGCCGCGACGCCTCCCGCCGCCTGCTTCTGCTGGTGAACAACGGCGCGGCCCCCGTCGATCTCCGCCTCGATCCCGGTTTCCCCCTGCGGGAAATCCCCCTGGCGGACGATCTGCCCGCCCTTCTTTGCCGCGACGGCGAAGGCTACCGCCGTAACCTAGCTCCCTTCGAGGCGGCTCTTTTCGAGGAAAGCCCCCTGCCCCTGCCCGCCTTGCCGACCGTCCTCCGGATCGCCTTTCCAGCGACTTGTGTCATCGAGCCGCAGACCCCCAATCTGGTCCGGCTCAATCGCTGGCAGCTCGCCCTGCTCGATGCCGACGGCCAGCCCCAGGAAAATGCGCCGGTGGACGCCATTCCGCTGGCCAACCAGCTCAAACAAGGCAAATTCCGCTTCGCCCCCGTCATCCGCGAGGGCTTCGGCCAGATGCCCACCCTCGAACTCCCTCCCCTCCGCCTGCGCTACACCTGCGAATTCCTCCGGACCGGCGCGGATTCCGTCGAACTGGTCATGGAACCGGGAACGATCCGGGGCGAATGGACTCTCCGCCTCGGCCACTCGCCCGCCTGGACGGAAGTTGACTTCACCCCCACCGCCAGCCATGTGCGCGGCAGCCTCGGCCTCGACCTCACCCCCTGGCTCCAGGATGGCACCAACTGCCTGACCCTCGAAGTCGCCACCCAGCGTCTCGACGGCGGCCTCCGCAACCCCCTCTATCTGGCGGGGGATTTCGGCGTCGAACTCGCGCCCCTGCGCCTGATTCCCCGGCCCTCCGGTGGTCGTTTCGAGGACTACGAAGCCAACGCCCTGCCCCATTTCTCCGGGGTTCTCGACTACCTGGCCGAAGTGGATATCGAGAAACTTCCCGACGACGAGAGATTCCTCCTCGAACTGGTCCTTCCCGCGCCCTGCGAGGAAGCCCTGGAACTCTCCCTGAACGGCACCCCCTTCCACCCCCTCCCCTGGTCCCCCCGCCGCCTGCTGATAGCGCGGAACGAACTGGTTTCCGGCGCCAACCACCTCCGTCT
>LVAZ01000506.1 GCA_001603055.1 Victivallales bacterium Lenti_02 | reverse complement strand
GGAAGGCGGCAGGCTGAAGCCTGTACTACGAACGGAAGGCGGCAGGCTGAAGCCTGTACTACAAACGGAAGACGGCAGGCTGAAGCCTGTACTACGAACGGAAGGCGGCAGGCTGGTGCCGGGACTACGAACGGGGTTGGCAATCGTTGAGAGTGGAAGAATATTGTGGGCTGTATCCCGCACCCCGCCAGTAGGAGTTTCGCCCATGCGCGTGCTGATTCTCGATCTCGACACCCTCCGCCCCGACCATCTCGGTTGCTATGGCTACCATCGGGACACCAGCCCGAACATCGACCGCATCGCTGCCGAAGGGGTGCGGTTCGACAATTACTACTGCTCGGACGCGCCCTGCCTGCCTGCGCGCGCGGCCTTGGTCAGCGGCCAGTTCGGGATTCACACGGGGGTGATCGGGCACGGGGGGACGGCGGCGGACATGCGGCTGGAAGGGGAGCCGCGCAGTTTCCGCAGCACCTTCTCGATGAACAACCTGTGGATGACCTTCCGCAAGGCCGGATTCAAGACCGCCTCGGTGAATCCCTTCGCCGAGCGCCATTCGGCGTGGTGGTTCAATGCCGGGTTCAACGAGACGCTGAACACGGGCAAGGGGGGTATGGAGTCGGCCGAGGAGGTCACCCCGACGGTGATGAGCTGGCTCGACCGCAATGCCAAGGACGACAACTGGCTGCTGCACATCAACTACTGGGACCCCCACACCCCCTACCGGGCACCGGCGGAGTTCGGCAATCCCTTCGCCGACGAGCCGCTGCCGGCGTGGATGACTCCCGAGATCATCGAGCAGGACCGCAAGCGCTGCGGCGGGCATGGGGCCTGGGAGGTGGGCATGTGGAACGACCAGGTGCCGCCCCAATTCCAGGCCCGCCACATGGGCCAAATCCGCGACATGGCCGACTGGCGGCGCATGATCGACGGCTACGACTGCGGTATCCGGTTCATGGACGGGCACATCGGCCAGTTGCTCGACAAGCTCGAAGCCGAGGGCGTGCTCGACGACACCGCCATTCTCGTCACCAGCGACCACGGCGAGGACCTGGGCGAGCTGAACTGCTACGGCGAGCACGGGCTGAGCGACTACATCACCCACCGCATTCCCATGATCGTGCGCTGGCCGGGGCTGCGGCAGGGTCAGGTGGACAATGGCTTCCATTACAATCTCGATCTCGCGCCCACGGTGGCCGATTTGCTCGGGGTGAAACCCTTCCCCGGCTGGCAGGGCAGGAGCTATGCGCCCGCTCTGCGCGAGGGGGCCGACTGCGGGCACGAGTATCTGGTGCTCGGGCAGTCGTGCCACGGGGCCATGCGGAGCGTGCGGTTCGGCGACTACCTCTACATCCGCGTCATCCACGACTTCTTCCATCTCTATCCCCGCGAGATGCTGTTCAACGTGGTCGAGGACCCGCACGAGACCAGGAATCTGGTGGACGAGCGTCCCGACCTCGCGGCCCAGGGGGCGCGGCTGCTGGTGAACTGGCACGAGGACCGGATGGCCGCGATTCCCGACGGGATCGACCCCATCTGGACGGTGATGCGCGAAGGCGGCCCCTTCCACTCGAAGGGGGTTCTGCCCAGGTACTGCGAACGGCTCGAAGCGACCGGCCGCGGCGAGTGGGTGGCGGAGCTGAAGAAGCGCCATCCCCGCGACGGCAAGTAGGCGGGCGCATGGAGTGGGTGCATCGCCTGCTGGCGTGGTATCGTCACCACCAACGGCAACTGCCGTGGCGCGACGATCCCTCGCCCTATCGGGTCTGGGTGAGCGAGATCATGCTCCAGCAGACCCGGGTGGTGGCGGTGCAGCCCTACTTCGCCCGTTTTCTCGCCCGTTTCCCGAGCCTGGAGTCGCTCGCCGCCGCCGACCAGGAGGAGGTGCTGAAGGTTTGGGAGGGGCTGGGCTACTACTCCCGCGCGCGCAATCTGCACCAGGCGGCACGGCAGGTGGTGGCGGAACGGGGTGGGCGGATTCCGGCGTCCAGCGTGGAATTGGCTGAACTGCCCGGAGTCGGTCCCTACACCGCCGCCGCCATCGCCAGCATCGCCTTTGGCGAGGCGACGCCGGTGGTGGACGGGAATGTGCTGCGGGTGGTGGCCCGGCACCGGGCCTGGCGCGAGGACATCGCCGCCGCGCGCACCCGCAACCGGGTCCGCGCATCCCTCGAAGAGGCCATAGCCGAGTCCGGCGCCCCCTCGTCCTTCAATCAGGCCATGATGGAACTCGGGGCCCTGGTCTGCACCCCGCGCCAGCCGCAGTGCGCGGTTTGTCCTCTGGCCGGGGATTGCCGCGCCCTGGCCGAAGGTCTGGTGGCCGAACTGCCCGTGAAGCGCAAGCGCGGCGCGGTTCCGTGCTACGAGATTGCGGTGGGATTGGTGTTCGACGGGGAGTTGGTGTTCATCGCCCGGCGCGGCGAGGACCAGATGCTCGGAGGGCTGTGGGAGTTTCCCGGCGGCAAGCGCGAGGGTGCGGAGAGTCTGGCCGAGACCTGCCTCCGCGAAGTACGCGAGGAGGTGGGGTTGACGGTGGCCGTGGAGGAGGAAATCTGCACGGTCGACCACGCCTACAGCCATTTCGCCATCCGGCTGACCGCCTTCCGTTGCCGGTTGGCGGGGCCGGTTGCCGAACTCTGCTGCGAGCGTCCCACCCGCTGGGTGCGTCTCGACCAGTTGCGCGAGCTACCCTTTCCCAAGGCGAACCACAAGATTTTCGCCGCCCTGGGAATGTAGGGTAGCCGCTGGAGCGGTCCGGAAATCACCTGTGAAGCACGAAGATCGCGCAAGTAGAACGCCCTGTTTGTCAGCGTGCGGAGTGCCGGGAATCGTGTGTTCTGTGCCTTTACCGTGACTGCGCCAGACCTCGTGCCAACCTTTCGCGTGGAGCGGCCGCGTCCTCGCGGCCATTCATCCCGCGCCATGCCCACCTTGGCGGGTTGGCCGGAGCGTTCCCGGCGCTGCGCGCCGTGGCCACGAGGACGTGGCCGCTCCACGCGCTTGTTTTGTATGGCGGGGAGCAAGGCGTTTGGTTGCGCGTCTCAGTGAGTTCTGTCGGTCAGTTCCCGAAGGATTGCTTGACCAGTTGGCGCAGTTCGGCGAGTTCGGCGACGGTGGCGGGATCGTCTTCCAGACGATGCTCGTACATCAGGCGCAGACCCTGCTGGATGGCGGCGTGATGGGCGTCGCAGCGGAAGAGATTGTAGAGGCAGGTGGCGGCGCGGTGGCTTTTCGCCTCGTCGGGCGAGGCCAGGTCCGCCGACCAGGCGGCGAGGGATTTGCGATGGCCTTTGAAAAGATCGCGGACTTCCTGGTCCCAGAACCGCTGGTGGGCGGCGGGGTCGGCCAGGATGGCGCGGCTTTTGGCGAGGTAGGTCTCGAAGGCTTCCCGGGCGGCGGGGGCGAGATCGTGGAGGGCGCGGTCCTCGCCCTGAGTGGCGGGATGGAGGGTGAGCTGGCAGGAATCCCCGTCGAAGACCAGCTCGGCCACGGAGGCGAGATACCAGCAGGGATTCGCCTGCCAGCGCTCGGGGGTGCGCGGGTAGCCGAAGAGGAAATTGCCGAGGCTGAAGCAGATGGGCACGCCCGCGAAAATCTCGTCCGCCTGGGGGATGTGGGCATGGTGGGCGATGACCGCGTCGGCCCCCGCCGCCGCGAACCGGCGGCAGAAGGAGGCGGTGACCGGCGAGGGGATGGGCTGGTATTCGTTGCCGACGTGGAGGACGACGAGGATGATGTCGAAATGCTCCCGCGCGGCCATGATGCGCTGTTCCTGCCAGAAGGGATCGAGGCGGGCGGCGCCCGGCCCGTCTTCCTGGGCTTGGGAGAACTCGCCCTCGCCGAAGTTGAAGCAGGCGATGCGGTGTCCGTCCCGCTCGAAGACCATGGGTTCGCAGGCCTCCTCGTGGGTCATGCCCGCGCCGCAGTGGGGGACATTCGCCGCCCGGAGCGCGCGCAGGGTCGAGGTCAGGCCGGCGATTCCCTGGTCGTTGGTGTGGTTGTTGCAGAGGGTGAAGCCGTCGAAGCCCATCTCGCGGAGCGCGGGCAGGGTGCCGGTGGGGGTGATGAAATTGGGGCCGGTCTTGGGAATGGGGGATTCGGCGTCGACGAGGGGCGTTTCCAGATTGCCGATCACCACGTCGGCCCGGTCGAAGAGGTCGGCGAAGGGGCGGATGAAGCGCCGGGGGTCGCCGGTCATGAGTTCCTCGGCCAGGCCCATGTTCGGACAGATGTCGGCGGTGACGACGATGCGCAGCGGTGCCATGACAATGCTCCTCGGTTGGGGACGATGCGCGAACCATAGCCCCAGCCGGCAAACGAGCAATCCGGGAGGGGGAATAATTCGGATGGACGTTACCATGTGCGGCATTCGTTTTACAGGCTTGTTGCGGGGGGTTATGGTGTGGCATCCAGCAGCGGGGATTCAGCCATGACCAAGCGCGAAGTTGTCCGTATGGTTCTCGACGGGAAGCGTCCGCCCTATGTGCCGTGGTCCTTCGGGTTCACGTTCGAGGCGCGGCGCAAGCTGGTGGAGCATTTCGGGACGAGCGATCTGGAGCCGATTTTCGGCAACCACCTGCTGGGGCTGGGCAGCGGGGTCGGGTTTTTCGAGGACCTCGGCAACGACCGGGTGCGGGATGTGTTCGGGGTGGTCTGGAACCGGTCGGTGGACAAGGACATCGGGATCGTCGAGGGCCTGGTGCTGCCCGAGCCGACCCTGGCGGGCTACGAGTTTCCCGATCCCGAGGGGGAGCGTTTCTTTACCGGGATCGAGGACCGCATCGCGCGCTGGGGGGACCGGTTCCGGGTGTTCAACATCGGGTTCTCCCTGTTCGAGCGGGCCTGGACCCTGCGCGGGATGGAAAACCTGCTGATGGACTTCGTCGAGCATCCGGACTTTGTCCATGAGCTGTTCCACGCCATCGGCGACTACAACATCCGGCAGGCGCGGAAGGCGATGAACTACGACATCGACGCGGTGTATTTCGGCGACGACTGGGGCCAGCAGGCGGGGCTGATCATGGGGCCGCGTTTCTGGCGCGAGTTCATCCGCCCGGTGCTGGCCAAAATGTACGGGGCGGTGCGCGCGGGGGGCAAGTTCGTGATGATCCACTCCTGCGGGGACGTGGACGAGCTGTTCGACGACTTGGTCGGGCTGGGGCTGAACTGCTTCAACCCCTTCCAGCCCGAGGTGATGGACGTGATGGAGCTGCTGCCCCGCTACCGCGGGCGGCTGGCCTTCCACGGGGGCATGTCCACGCAGCGGACTCTGCCCTACGGAACGGTCGGGGACGTGCGGGCGGAGACGCGCCGCCTGCTCGAACTGGGCCGCGAGGGCGGCTACATCTTCAGTCCGGCCCATGCGGTCGAGGGCGACGTGCCGCTCGAAAACATGCTCGCTTTCATCGACGAGGTCCAGTCCCAGCCGGGTTGCGGATAGGCTATTCGGCGGGGCGGGGATTGGCGGCGGCGACGGCGGCGGCGGCCTGCTGCCAGGTCGCGGCGTCGGCGGCGAAGGGGATGGTGACGACCCGGTAGCGGAATTCGCGGCCGGTGGGCACCTCGGCGTTGACGAAGGTGGTGAAATAGTGCTTGCGGTACACCTCGGGCACGTCCCAGTAGCGGGTCTGCCAGGGCAGGTCGTCGGGGACGTCCCAGACGACGGTGACGGCACCGCGCCCGAGGGTGCGGCTGTAGACGGCGGACCAGCGGGTGGGGCGGGAGATTTTCTGGGCCTTGTCGCCCACGAACGTCCCCTCGATCCGGCTGCCGTCGGGCAGTTCGGCCAGAAAGTCGGACATGTCGTGGACCCAGGGGTGCATGAAGTGGTAGATCAGGCTGCACCGGGTTTCCTCCCGGGCGCTAAGGCGGGCCTCCTCGACGATGCGTCCGTCCGCGACGAGGATATGGGAACTCACGTCGAGCGTGCGCAGGCGGGAGCGCTTGCGCAGCTCGATCCGCTCGCAGGCGTAGGATTCGGCGGGGACGGGCTGGCGCTGGCCGTCCACCCGGAGTTCGAGATCGATCACCCGCTCGTCCTCGTTTTCGGTGTGGCCGGTGCCGACGAAGCCGAGGCCGGCGAAGTTGGCGACGGTGCCGTAGTGGCTGCCGAAGCTGTCCTTGCCCAGGCGCACGCCCTCGTGGTCGATGCGGTAGAGGGACCAGAAGGAGCGGCGCTCGAAGCGCACCTGGAGCCTGCCCACGTCGGCGAGGATGCTGGCGGGCCAGTCCGGGAACGGTCCGGGGTCCTGTTCGGCCACGGCCGCGTCGCGGACCAGGACCGTGCCGCCGGGCTTGCCGTCGCGGTCGTGGAAGGAGAAGCGCAGGCGGACGGTGTGGGTGCCCTCGGGCAGGGCGCGCGGGGTGGCTTTGCCGAAGGTCAGACTCTTGGCCTGCCAGTCATGGGCCGGGGAGTTGACGGAGAGGTTGTGGGCGGCCATCTGGCTGAGGCGGTTGCCCTTCGCGTCGTAGGCGCAGACCGAGAAGGCGAAGACGCCGTGGGTCAATCCCTCGCTTTTCAGCCAGGCGGCGGCGATGTAGGTTTTGCCGGGATCGAGTTCGGCGCCCAGGGTGAGCGGGGCGGAATCGAGGCCGAAGTTGGTTTCCCGGGGGGCGAGGCGCACGACCTTGCCGTCCTCCTCGACGGTGGCGAATTCGGCGGGACCGGGTTGCAGGCGCCAGCCGGTCAACCCGTCGCGGAAATCCTTCACCGGCAGGAGATTCTCCGGTTCGGCCAGAACCGGCAGTCCGGCCAGCAGGCAGGCGAAGACCAGGGAAGAACGCGGCATGGTTGGGCTCCTCGGGGATTAGCGGCTGGCTTGGTCCAGCACCTCATGCAGTTTCGGATCGAGGGCGCGGAGGTCGCGGTCGGCGCGCCCGACCGTGTCGAAATAGATGTCGAAACGGTCTTCGGCGGGAGCGTAGGTTTCCTGGAACTGGTCGAGCATGGTCTCGATGGCGGTCTGGCGGCGGGTTGCCTGCTTGAAATCGGCGCGGGCGAGCTGCATGGCTTTCCGGAAGGCGCGCTTGTTGCCCTTGCCGAGCTGGTCGAGCGCGTTCATGTAGGCGTAGAGGGGGTCGCGCAGGAGCAGGGGGGCGTCTTTGCTCAGTTCGTAGACTTTCGCGTAGATGTCGGCGATGCCCGCGCGGTCGAGGCGGTGGTCGGGGAGGCTTTCGGGCAGGTCTTCGAGAGGGATGCGGGAAACGCGGATGTCGCCCAGTTGCCGGGTCATGGCGGGGACCGTGGTCAAGTTATCGAGCTGCTCGACAATCACCTCGGCGCGGTTCTGGCG